>JAZBNQ010000270.1:0-30057 GCA_036350775.1 Mariniphaga sp. | reverse complement strand
TGTTGCTCAGAATGTTGATGGCGGTGCTGGTAGCAACCGGCAGCATATCGCCGCGTTCTTCCATCCTTCCGTTGTGTTCGGCAGCAGTGAGCCCGGCCAGTTTTCCTTCTTTTACGATTTTAATGGCGTTGATGTCCTGTTCCACCCGGTAGCCTTTTTGTTTGAGTTCTTCGGCCAGGTTACGTCCGTCTTTCCGGTCGGTAAAATGTTTGTAACCACCACCAATAAACACGTCGATGTCGGTTTTCAGAAAATCGGCTGCAATTTCCTCGTACATGTTCCGGCTTTCCTGATGGGCAATAAACGATGCCGGCGTGGCGTGGGTAATCGACGACGTGGAAACCAGCCCGGTAGCCAGCCCTTTGTCTTCGGCCTCTTCCAGAATGGTTTTTACCGGGTTTTTGTTTACATCAACTCCAATGGCGCCGTTGTAGGTTTTTTTACCGGTTGAAAGTGCCGTTCCTCCGGCAGCCGAGTCGGTAACATATTTATCGGCTGATGATGTGTTGGAAAATCCCACATGCTTAAAGTTTTGCAGAAAAAGTTGTCCTTTGTTGGCGGTATAACCTGCCTGAACCTGCGAAACGCCCATGCCGTCGCCAATGAGCAGAATAACGTTTTTTGGCGTTTTCCCTTTAAATTTTTGAGGGTAGGTTTTTACTTCATAAGTTTCCCCGCCATTATAAATTTTTTCGTTTACTTCGGCCTGGGCATCGAGGTAATCGTTTTGTGCTGCTGAAGTTAATCCCGCAACCAGGAATACAACAAGAATAAATATTTTATGTACCATTTTAATTAATTTTTTATTGAATGTTCAAAAATAAACAGAAAATCAGGATTGAAGTTTTATAATGAGTGAAAAACTGTAAAAAGTTTGTTAATGAATGGAAATATCATCTGAACTTTTCAATCTCGGTTTTATCAAATTCCTTATTCAATTCAAACACGGTGCCATCGCGCGAAGTTTGCATTTTTACCACGTTCATTATCACAAAATTGCTAAGCACTTCCTCTGCTTTTTTGCGGGAGATATGAGCCATACGAATAAACTTTGAAAAAGTAATCCCGTCATTATTCTGGAGGAAATCAATCAGAAATTTTTCATCTTTCGAATAGGTAAAATGAATTCCTTTCGAACTTTTTTGTTTTTTCCAAACTACGAGCTGAATGTTGTGCGCCAGCACGTTTTCGTCTTTTATGCGAATGTAGGCCAGCCATTTTCCGGTTTCGTCTTTTGCAAAATGTGGTTTTTTATTGCTTGGTTGAACAGAAATTTCCAAAACTGTTTTTCCTTCTGAATGCCATTGTTTGGTTGTAAAATCGATTGGCGGTTTGCTGTAAATTTTTGCGGCCGATTCCACCATGTAGTATTCCTCGTCGGTACTAATACCAATTACTTTGCCGTTATCTTTTACGCCAATGAGCAACCGTCCGCCAAGGGTATTGGCAAAGGCAACCAGTGATTTGGCAATCTTCTTCGAGTCGTTAATGCAGAACTTAAAATCCTGCTGCTGGTGCTCACCCTCTTCAATTAATTTATACAGTCCCGTGTTCAAAATTTAATTTATTTTAACCATTCAAAAGTTACGTAATGATCGGGAGACATCCCCAGTTTTTGGTAAACTTTATGTGCTCCCTCGTTTGTTTTGTCGGCATACAAACGGATTCCTTTTAAATTGTGGCTTTCAATTACCAGGTTTTTTACATGCTCGTAAAGTTTACTGTAAACGCCTTTTCTTCTGAATTCGGGAACCACATAAACCGATTGTATCCACAAAACGGTCCCGTTGCGCCAGTCGCTCCATTCAAAAGTGGTAAGAAGCGAACCAATTATTTTTCCGTTTTTTTCGGCCACGTAATAATTTCCTTTGGTTGAATCTTTTAAAACGGCAGCAACACCTTTTTCAACCGTTGAGTGCTCTAAATCAATACCTTCCGTTTCTTTGGCCATGGCCAACTGAAATTCCAGAATGGAATTATGGTCTTCTGATTTTGCTTTTCTGACTAACATTTTTCAATTTTATCGGCGAAAATAACAATTCCGGCTTAAAAACTTAATGAACAATCTAAAATGGATTCGGTTGCCGGTTTAAGTAGAAGATAAAAGTTTTAGAATGAAAATAATTGTTGCATCTGAAAATCCGGTGAAATTAAATGCGGTTGAAAAAGGTTTTAAAGCTTTTTACCCTGATGTTGAAATTGAGAGTATATTGGCAGGTTCCGGTGTTTCAGACCAACCGCTTACAGACAGGGAAACGCTTATTGGTGCGCGTAACCGTGCAACAGAAGCCCGAAAAAAAATTCATGATGCAGATTTTTGGGTTGGGATAGAAGGAGGTGTTCAGGCAGAAGAAAACGGCCTGGCTGCTTTTGCCTGGATTGTAATTTACGGAGCCGGTAAAAAAGGTGAAGCTCGAACAGCCACTTTTATGCTGCCACAAAAGGTGGGTCATTTGGTTGCCGGTGGGCTTGAACTGGGCGCTGCAAACGATTTGGTTTTTCGTGAATCGAATTCAAAACGAAAAAATGGAGCAGTAGGCTTATTAACACACAATACCATCGACCGCACCGAACTTTACCGGCAGGCAGTTGTTTTGGCGCTTATTCCGTTTTTAAATTCAGAATTGTACTGAATTTGAGTTATTTTTTCAGACGTTCAAAAATTTCTTCAATTTTAATTTTTTCTTCGTGAAGAAGGACTAGCTGCAGCTTCTCTTTTTCAAGCAAGTTGCTGACCATGGGGCCCACTTCGCCGGTAATGATTGTTGAAACATTTTCTTTTTGAAGGAATTTTACAAGCTGAACTCCACTGTGATCCGCGTTTTTATATGGATTCTCCAAAATATTGAATACTCCGGTTTCTGCATTGTACAGAACTACATTTTCACATTTACCGAACCGCAGGTCGAGAAACGATTTTTCTGATTTACCAGAAGAGGAAATGGCAAATATTTTACTCATAACATTGAAAGTTGTTTTCTATATAACAATTTTGAACCAGAAAGTTTTATTTTTTTTCTTCATTTAATTCTTCCCAAAATTCCAAAGCTCTCCGCGTGTGAGGAATAACAATGGTTCCACCAACTAAATTTGCAACAGAAAAAATTTCAAATATTTCTTCGGTTGTAACCCCATGTTCAAAACATTTTTCGAGGTGGTATTTTATACAATCGTCGCACCGCAAAACCATTGATGTGGCCAGGCCCAGCATTTCCTTTACTTTTGCGCTTAATGCACCATCCTGGTAAGTAAGCGTGTCGATGCTGTAAATCCGTTTCATCACTTTATTGCCACCCCCAAGAATTTTTTCATTCATTTTTAAACGGTATTCCCTGAATTCATTTATTATCTTTCCCATTGGCAATTCAATAAACAATTGTTTAAAATTAATGCAAATTAATGAAATTGGTCAAATTAATATCAACCTTTTATTTTTTTATTTAATTTCGAAATTTATGATTTCAAAGCAAACTATTTTTATCTGAAAGTTGTTTTGGAAATTGAAATTTTGATTAGAAACTATTGTAAAATAACATGGAACATACCATAAAAAAAATTCTTGTACCTGTTGATTTTAACGAACCTTCAGTTCATGCCATTCATTATGCAGGGAGTTTAGCACAGAAAGTAAATGCCGAAATACTTTTATTAAACGTTATTTACGCCCCCGGTTTGTTGGCACAATTTTTTTCAGATAATGAAAATCTGGTAAAAATTACTGAACAGGCCAAAGAAAAACTGGTTGATTTGGCAGGGGCTTTGAAAAACAGAATACCGGGAATAATTGTTGGAACCAAAGTAGAAAGTGGTAAACCTTACGAAAAAATATTAAGCAAATCAATAGAATGGGATGCCAGCATGATTATTCTGGGAGAAAATCACCAGTGTGGGAATCCTGAAGATGAACTCGGAACAACGGTTTATCATGTCACATTAAAATCAAAAGTTCCGGTGCTTACAATTAAAGGCGATATTTCGGCAATGAAGGAAAATATTGTGGTTCCGTTAGATTTAACAAAAAAAACAAATGAACAATTATCGGCAGCGCTTTATTACGGTTTGGAATACGGGGCCGTAATACATTTGGTTTCTGCGCTGGTTGGAGGAATTAAAAAGACAGAAAGCCGTATTTATAAAAAGTTGAAAGAAGCAAAAGATTCTCTTGAACTCAATGGAGTTACCTGTAAAATGAAACTTTATAAACGTTCTGAAGTTCCTCCTTTTAAAAAGATTCTTGAATATGCCGAAAATGTTGATGCAGGAATGATTCTTTTAATGACCCACCAGGAGGGTTTTACGCATGACAATTATATTGGTGCATTTGCACATCATATCATGAATTTGTCGAAAATTTCAATTTTAAGCATTACATCTGTTTCCAAAAACCTCGATTTTGAGCCTTTTTTCAAAGAATTAATTGATCCTTTAGGTGTTTTAGTTAAAAAATCAAAAGCAAAATAATGCAGTATATTCTTCTACTTTTTTTGTTTTCATCTTTGGCGATTTTTATTTTGCCAGGCTGGCTTAAAAAGCAAAAGGCCCTTATTCTAAGTGCAATTCAGATACTTGCATTTATTTTTTTCGCTGTCAGGATACCGGAAATTACAACCGCTGAAGCTAAGTATATCTTTATAGAATGGATTCCTGAACTCGGTCTGAATTTCGAGTTTTTGCTCGATGGACTGACCATGGTTTTTGCATTGCTGATTACAGGAATTGGTGCACTCATTTTTTTATATGCCAAAGCTTATATGAAAAGTTATACTGGTACCGATAAATTTTACCTGTATCTTATGCTTTTTAGCGCCGCTATGCTGGGTCTGGTATTGTCAGCTAACCTCATTCAGTTGTTTATTTTCTGGGAATTAACCAGTTTTCTATCCTATTTTTTAATCAGCTTTTTTCACGAAAAGGAGTCGGCCCGGAAAGCTGCATTTCAGTCGTTATATATTACCGGTTTTGGAGGGCTGGCCATGCTGGCTGGCATTATTCTTTTAGGAAGTGTTGTTGACAGTTATTCGCTTCAGGACTGGATAAACGGTGCTGATTCCATTAGGCAAAGTAATTTTTACCTGCCGGGATTATTGTTGATTCTGCTTGGTGTTTTTACCAAATCGGCCCAGTTCCCTTTTCATTTTTGGCTTCCCGGAGCAATGCAGGCACCTGCGCCCGTTAGTTCCTATCTCCATTCTGCCACCATGGTAAAGGCAGGTGTTTTTCTGCTTGCCCGGCTAAGTCCTGTATTGGGAGGAACAAATGAGTGGATTTACATCGTTTCGCTGATTGGTGTAGTTACCATGCTAACCGGCTCTTATTTTGCCATTACACAAACCGATTTAAAAGGCATTCTGGCCTATACTACCATTAATGCATTGGGCGTACTGGTGTTGCTTTTGGGAATCAATACCAGTGAATCGATTAAGGCAGCCATGCTCTTTTTATTCATCCATGCTTTTTACAAAGCAACTCTTTTTATGGTTGCAGGCTTAATTGAAAAGAAAACAGGAACCCGGGAATTATCAAAACTTGGAGGTCTTGTTAAGTACATGCCATTCACATTTATTATTGCCTTACTTGCCCTGCTTTCGATGGCCGGATTGCCTCCTTTGCTCGGATTTTTAGGGAAGGAGTTGATTTACGAGGCGAAAGTTCAGTCTCCGGGCATTGCATCATTAGTGCTGATTTTGGGTGTGACATCCAATGTGTTTATGGTGGCCGTTTCTCTGTTTTTTGCCCGTAAAGTTTTTCTTGGTAAACCTAATACATTTGAAAAAAAGCCGGATGAAAAAGGAGCAGCCTTTTTGATTGGCCCCGGAATACTGGTGTTACTCAGCCTTGTTTTAGGATTATTTCCCGGTAACCTTGGAACTGCTGTCATAAAACCGGCATTGAGCGCAGTTTCAACTGAAATGATTGATGTAAAGTTGAAGTTATGGCACGGATTTAATCAGGTTTTATTTTTAAGCCTTTTAACAGTTTTCCTTGGCGTGATGTTATACTGGGCCATGTTAAAAAAGAAAATGTTGCTTGATACCTGGCGTAAAGTCAACAGCGTAATTTTTTCCATTGAACTGGATGAGGTTTTTGCCTGGGTAATGGATAAATTTGTTCAGGTTGCTCAATTTAAAACCAAAACTGTCCAGCATGGATATCATCGGTATTACATTTTAACCATTATAGTTTTTACTTCATTATTGCTATGGTTTCAGGTTTTTGCAATCCGGTCATGGGAATTTGGTATGTCATTTTCACTTAAACCTTTTTATATTTCAGGACTAGCTGTAGTTATTTTGGGGGCAGCCATCACAAGTGCAATATCGAGATCCCGTATCTTAACCATTATTTCCATGGGCGTGGCAGGTTATGGTATTTCGCTTATATTTATGTATTACAGTGCCATCGATTTGGCTATTACACAAATATTAGTTGAAACACTTACGGTTGTTATGTTCATGGCCATTTTGCAAAAACTACCGCGTTTTGCGGTTCTATCGTCTAAGCGAACCCGGTTTCGCGATTTTATTATTGCATTAAGTTTTGGAGCGGTAATGACTGTTTTGGCCATAAAAGCTGTGAATGTTAATCTTAATCCCACTATTTCCAAATTTTTTGTTGAAAACAGTTATAGCAAAGCGTTTGGTGAAAATGTTGTGAATGTGATTCTGGTCGATTTCAGAGCACTCGATACACTTGGAGAAGTTACAGTGCTTACCATTGCAGCCACTGGTGTTTTTCTTCTTTTAAAAACGAAAAATAAAAAGTTATGAATTCGGTAATTTTACAACTGGCAGCAAAATACCTGAGATGGTTGCTTTTAACATTTGCCGTGCTGGCGCTGCTCAGGGGCCACAACGATCCGGGAGGTGGTTTTATTGGTGGATTGATGGCGGGTTTGGCTGTTGTTTACAGAGGTCTTGCTTTTGACACTTTCCAGGTTAAGGAACGCCTGAAAGATTATCCTGAGTGGTTTATGGCAGGAGGATTATTTATTATTTTCCTGAGTTTTATGCCGTCATTATTTTTGGGAAAAACCCTTATGACAGGTGTTTGGTTAAAAATACCACTACCGCTTGTTGGTGAATTAAAACTTGGTTCGCCTTTTCTGTTTGACATAGGTGTGTTTTTTACAGTAATTGGTGTAACTCTATTGTTTGTTTTTTCTTTAACACAAAAAAGATAATGGAAATACTTTTAGCCATAGTAGTAGGAATTTTATACACAGCCGGAGTTTATCTGATGCTCCGGCGCAGTATATTAAAGTTTATAATCGGGTTGATTTTTATGAGCAATGCAACTAACTTGCTGGTATTTCTTTCGGCTGGTTTGGTTTCGGGCAGCCCGGTTTTTGTTGACGGTAAAAAAGTAAATAGTGTGCTAATGGCCGATCCGCTTCCGCAAGCATTGGTGCTTACTGCAATTGTAATCGGTCTGGGAATTGTGGTTTTCACACTTGCACTTAAATATAAATTTTTTGAATTAACTGGCACTGATGACCTTGATCAGTTGAAAAAAACCGATGATTGATGATAACACTTGTTGCACTTCCTATATTAATTCCATTTTTGCTCATTATCGGCATGCTTGTTTGCCGATCTGAAAAACTTGCCCGCTGGCTTGGGCCGGTTGCCTCAGGTTTGTTGGTAATGCTTTCGGTGGTATTATTTTTATTGGTACAAAAACACGGAGTGCTGGCCCTGCAAATGGGAGGTTGGGATGCCCCGTTCGGAATAACCCTTGTGGTTGATTACCTCAGTGCGCTTATGCTTATTGTTGCAGCAATTATTCTTTTTGCCGTATCGGTTTATGCACTTAATTTTTTGCCTGACACCATCAAGATTAACCGCTTCTTTGTATTTTTCTTCGGGCTTGCCATGGGAATGAACGGGGCTTTTATTACCGGGGATGTATTCAATCTTTTTGTATGGTTCGAGGTGATGTTGATGTCGTCTTTTGTGCTTATAACCATGGGACGATCAAAAGAACAGCTCGAAGGAGGAATTAAATACCTTGCCCTCAATCTGGTAGGTTCGCTTCTTTTTCTTGCGGGTGTGGGACTTCTTTACGGAAAAACTGGCACACTTAATATGGCACACCTGGCAGAAATACTAAAAAACGACGACCAGGCAATTCTGATGAATACTTCTGCTGTTTTATTTTTTGTGGCTTTCGGAATTAAGGCTGCAGTATTTCCGCTCTATTTTTGGTTGCCAGCGTCGTATCACACACCCAATATTACCATTTCTTCCCTGTTTGCAGGCTTGCTTACCAAAGTAGGTGTTTACACGTTCATTCGGTTTTTTACCCTGTTTTTTGTGCACGATCCCCAATTCTGGCATCAGATGTTGCTGGTGATTGCAGGATTTACAATGGTTGCCGGAGGTTTGGCGGCAGCTGCGCATTACGAAACCCGGCGCATCCTTTCGTATCACATTATCAGCCAGATTGGTTATATGATAATGGGATTGGGTATTTTTACACCGCTCGCCATTGCCGGGGCAATATTTTTCACCCTGCACAACATGATTGCCAAAACCAATACATTTCTGGTTTCCGGGATGATAAACAAAGCCCGGGGAACTTTCGAGCTCAAAGAAATTGGAGGTTTATTTAAAGAAAGTCCGCTAACGGCAATTCTTTTTATGATTCCTGCTTTTGCACTGGCCGGGGTTCCGCCCATTTCGGGGTTCTTCGCCAAATTTATTTTAATAAAAGCAGGTATTGAAAACGGCAATTATGTAATTACTGCAGTAGCAATTCTTACGGGAATGCTGACGCTTTATTCCATGATAAAAATTTGGAACGAAGCCTTTCTGAAGAAACAGCCGGATAATGACAATCAGGGCAGAAGTTATTCTTTCCGTTTTGCTGAATATTTCCCTTCCGTTTTGTTGGGAATTGTAAGTATCTTAATGGGTATTTTTGCCATGTATGTTTTTGGTTACACCATGGAATCGGCCAATCAACTCATTAATCCTGATTTATATATTGAAACTGTATTGAGGAGGGTAAATTCATGAAAATAATTAAAAGAATATATTTCGCACTGGAATTTGTTGTTTACTACCTGTATAACCTGGCCATAGCCAATTTTTATATTGCCTGGGACATTTTAACTCCCAAAATGCACATGAAACCGGCTTTTATGGAAATACCTGTAAAACTGGAAACTGATTTTGGGTTGCTGCTTTTTAGTAATTTACTTTCAATGACTCCGGGAACCATTAGTATTGATATAAGCGAAGATAAAAAAACAGTGCAGGTACATGTATTGTATTATAAAACCGATGAAATAATGTTGAGTGAGTTTTTTAATATGCAGGAGAAAATAAAACGAATAACGGAATAGATTATGGATTACAGTATTTCAATTGTTGTTTTAATTATTACATTTTCCTTTTTACTGGCTGCCCTGGTACTGGCTTTTATTCGCCTTTTAAAAGGGCCATCTATAAACGACCGGATTGCCGCCATGGATGTTATAGCAGTTGTGATAATGGCGTTTATTATAGTGTACAGCGTTCTGATTGAAAAGGAAATTTATCTTGATTTACCGGTTATAATTTCTTTGATTTCCTTTATTGGTACTGTTGCAGTTTCAACCTATTTAAAACACAGATATGGATAAAATAATTATTTCAATACTTTTGCTTGCAGGATCTTTTTTCATTTTAATTGCTTCAATTGGTTTAATACGTTTAAAAGATTTATACAGCAGACTTCATGCAGCTACCAAAGCACCTTCATTTGGTATTTTTTTAATTCTGATTGGTGTATCTTTATTTTTTAACACACCAATGGTTTATGTTAAAAGTTTGTTTGTGGTTGTTTTTATTTACCTCACCGCCCCGTTGGCGGCCCATGCCATCATAAAATCATTTCAGAAACTTGAAAAGGATGACAGCGAGAAAAAGGCAAGCTGAGTTAAAAATAACAACATCACTATTTTTTATAAATTATACCTTTTAGCGTAGCCGAAGTTGCATCTTTTATCGTAACAGTTACCAAATCGCCTTTTTCATAATTTTCTTTGGGAAAAACCACTACTTTATTTTGCGATGTTCGTCCAAAAAGTTCCTGGCCCGATTTTTTGGAAACACCTTCTGCCAGCACATCAAAAGTTTGCCCAATATTATTTCGGTTATTTTCCAGCGAATGTATGTTCTGCAATTGAATTACTTCGTTTAACCGCCTTTTTTTAGTTTCTTCGGGTACATCATCTTCCAATTTGTCGGCAGCCCACGTTCCGGGTCGTTCAGAGTATTTAAACATAAATGCCATATCGAATTTTACCACTTCCATAAGCGAAAGTGTTTGCGCATGGTCTTCTTCCGTTTCGCTGCAAAATCCGGTAAAAATATCTGTTGACAGTCCGCAATCGGGCAAAATACTCCGGATGGCAGCAATGCGGTTCAGGTACCATTCCCTGTCGTATTTCCGGTTCATTAGTTTTAAAATCCGTGAACTTCCCGATTGCACCGGCAGGTGAATGTGTTTGCAAATATTCGGGTATTTCGCCATGATGTGCAAAACCTTATCAGACATATCTTTCGGGTGGGAAGTGGTAAACCGGATGCGCATTTCCGGGTCAGTTTCTGCCACCATTTCAAGTAAATTCCAAAATCGCACCGGCTTCCTTTCATCAACAGGAAGCCATTTGTAACTGTTGACATTTTGCCCCAGCAAAGTAACTTCCTTGTAGTTTTTTCGCGAAAGATCGCTCACTTCTTTCAAAATATCGTGCGGATCGCGACTTCGCTCACGGCCACGGGTGTATGGCACAATGCAATAGGTGCAGAAATTGTTACACCCTCGGGTAATGCTCACAAATCCTGAAAGCGATTTGGCGCCAATTCTTACCGGAGTTATTTTGTCGTAAGTTTCTACAGTGGAAAGTTCAGTATTTGCTGCTTTTTCACCGTGTTCAACTTTATCCATCAGATAGGGTAAATCACGGTAGGCATCTGGCCCTGCAACCAAATCGGCTTTGCCTTTTTTAAGAAATTCTTCGCCAACGCGTTCGGCCATGCACCCAAGCACACCTATCACCAGTTTTTTGTTTTTCTTTTTTATGCTCTGGTAAAAATTCAACCTTCCCCAAATTTTTTGTTCGGCATTTTCGCGCACCGAGCAAGTATTCAGAAAAACTACATCGGCCTCTTCAGCAGATTGTACCAGTTTATATTTCCTTTCCTGCAAAATGGCAGCCACCACTTCGCTGTCGGCCACATTCATCTGGCAGCCGTAAGTTTCTATGTAAAGTTTTTTTGTTTCCATTTTTTCAACAGCCTGCAAATTTAGCGTATTTTATTGCAATTGTTAATACCATTATCATGTTCAAAGGGATCATGTCTATTAATGTAAATCTTGTTGAAAATTTAAACAATGAAGATGGAATACCGATTTGCAATTGAATTGAGCCTTAAATTCGTATCACTCTTTAACATTTTTCAATAGTTTTTGGCATTAATCCCGCAATACTTGGGATAAATAAAAAACTTCGCTTAAGGGTCATTTTGAAAAACAATTGGTATAATGAGTAAAATCAAATGTTTTTAAGAGGCCTGAATGCAGCAAATAATAAAGCAAAAATAAACAGCAGAATGGCATTGGGCCATTCAATACCCGGAAGTTTTTTTGAAATGATTCCCCAACTAATAATAATGGCTCCCAGCAGACTCCAAATAATTTCCATCGGCAAAAGAATTCGAATATTTTCCCAATATTTTGCTTTTGCCGCCAAAGCCGAACTTAAACCAAATGCAAAAACCGCGGCACCCAAAATACGGTATAGAATAGGCGCCGGAAGTTCAACACCGGTTAAATCGCCTGGTAAATGAGGAAGGAAAATATGTTGAATCCCAACCAGAATAGCAATAATTGCATGAATTATAAAAACCGTTCGAAGTGCTTTTGGATATTCTTTCATCATATTTTATTTTCTCTTGTTTTTTTAACACATTACACTTGCAAATGGTTTAATTTAAAGATATTAGTTGTAGTTAATAGTAGAATCTAACTAAAAACTTTTTGCTGGCAGGATTTTTATCTGCCGGTTTCAGTTTCCTTTTGTGAAGCATTTTTTTATTTTTAACGGAAACTTAAAAAACGTTTCAATATGTCAGGGCACAGTAAATGGTCAACCATAAAACGGAAAAAAGGAGCGCTTGATTCAAAACGTTCCAAAATGTTTTCAAAACTGTCGAAAGAGATAACGGTTGCAGCAAAAATGGGAGGTAGCGATATTGATGCCAATTCGCGGTTGCGGCTTGCCGTGCAAAACGCCAAAGGACAAAATATGCCGAAAGATGTGATTGAACGGGCAATCAGCAAAGCCGAAAAAGATACCTCCAACTTCGAAGAAATGACGTTCGAAGGTTACGGTCCGGGCGGAATTGCCATTTTTGTAGAATGTTTGTCTGACAATAATAACAGGACAGTTGGCAGTGTGCGCTCAGCTTTTACAAAACACAACGGGCATCTTGCCACAAACGGTTCAGTGGCTTTCCTTTTCGATACCAAAGGAGTTTTTGTAGTTCCGGCAAATGAAAAAACTGAAGACGAAGAATTTGAATTGGAGATGATTGATGCCGGTGCCGAGGAAATGGACGAAAACGATGGTTTTATTGAAATAACATCGGCCATGGACGATTTTGGTAACATTTCAAAAAAGCTGGAGGAAATGGGAATTGAGCCCGAAAACCAAGGGTTGCAGCGTATTCCGAATACCACAACTGTTTTGGATGTTGAAGAAGCGAAAAAAGTACTTCGGCTGGTAGAACGCCTCGAAGAAGATGATGATGTACAGCATGTTTATCACAACCTGGAAATAACTACAGAACTGGAAACTGCGCTGGCTGAAGAGAACTGAAGGTTATGAAAGCTAAAAATAGTTTCCGGTCTTTTTAATTAACAACATTGTGAAAGCAGTACCGTTACAATTTAAAGGTTTTTTGAGTTATATTTGCAACCTCAATTAATGAGAAACATGAGGGTACTTTTTTTAATTTTATCGGGATTGTTTTTTAGCCATATTTTGGCGGCGCAGGTCACTTTCCCTGGGGTGCCAGAAGATATTACGGCAGATTCATTACAAACAGACTCCATTTCACTCCAAATTCTTGATGAGCTAAATATTAATCAGGATCCAAGGTTGGAAAAAATGCTGAAATGGCATGTAGAGAATAACCGAAAACGTGATGGAATGGAAGGATTTCGGGTTGAAATATTCTTTAGCTCAGCGTTAAACGCAAAAGAACAGGCTCTTAAAAGAAAAAAAGATTTTTTATCGAAATATCCCGAATATAACGTACATGTAAAATTCACCGCTCCCAATTTCAGAGTAAGGGTTGGCGATTTCAGAACCAAAAATGAAGCATTAAAATTGCATAAAAAAATTCAGGCAGATTATCCCGGTGCTTTTATAGTCCCGGATATTATTGATTTTCCTGTGTTGAATTCAGAAAGTTATGAGCGACCAGATTAAGCACGAGTGTGGCATTGCATTAATTCGCTTACTAAAGCCTTTATCGTATTACAAAAAAAAATACGGCACGTGGAGATACGGCCTCAATAAGCTATATCTGTTAATGGAAAAACAACACAACCGAGGCCAGGATGGTGCCGGAATGGTTTGTGTTAAAGACCATCTTTCGCCCGGAAGTACCTACATGAACAGATACAGATCAATCGATCAGAACCCTATTCTCGATGTTTTCGATAAAGTAAATAAACCCCTGAAAAAAGCCCAACGAAAAGGTATTGATGTTGAAAACTGTGACTGGGCTTATGAAAATTTCCCTTTTGCAGGCGAACTTTATCTGGGTCATTTGCGCTACGGAACTTTTGGGAAAAACAGCATCGATTTTGTACACCCGGTTATGCGGCAAAATAACTGGAAATCGAGAAACCTGGTACTGGCCGGAAATTTTAACCTTACCAATACCGACGAACTTTTTAAGGTTCTTGTAGAATTGGGGCAGCATCCGAAAGCATACACCGATACCGTTACCGCTTTGGAAAAAGTGGGCCATTTCCTCGATGAAGAGAACCAGTTGCTTTTTAGAAAATATAAAAATGAAGGATACCGAAACAATGAAATCTCACCGTTAATTGAAGAAAATCTCGATATTCAAAATATTCTTGAAAGGGCTACCAAAGACTGGGATGGCGGTTATGCCATGGCCGGTTTGATTGGACATGGCGATGCTTTTGTAGTGCGCGACCCGTGGGGAATTCGCCCTGCATATTATTACCAGGACGATGAAATTGTGGTAATAGCTTCGGAAAGGCCAGTCATTCAAACTGTAATGAATGTGAGCTGGGAAAAAGTGCACGAAATTACACCCGGCGAAGCACTCATCATTAAAAAGAAAGGCAATGTAAGGCACCAAATGATTCGGGTACCGCATAAAAGAAGTTCCTGTTCGTTTGAACGGATTTATTTCTCAAGGGGCAGCGACCGGAGTATTTATCGCGAACGGAAAGAATTGGGACGCCTGCTAAGCCCGGCTATTTTGGAAACGATTAAATACGATTTTGAGAATACCGTTTTTTCCTACATTCCAAATACCTCTGAAACTGCATTTTACGGGATGATAGAAGGAATCAGGGAATACCTTACCGACTGGAAAATTGAACGTCTGAAAGAAGGAAATGGAAAAATGACCAACGATGAAATAAAAAATATTATTTCATTTGAACCACGCGTGGAAAAGATTGCCATTAAAGACGTGAAACTGCGAACGTTTATTGCAGACGATGCCAGCAGGGATGATCTTGTTGCCCATGTTTACGATGTAACCTACGGTGTTGTAAAAAACAGGTTAGATACTTTGGTGGTAATCGACGATTCAATTGTTCGCGGAACCACACTGAAAAACAGCATTCTGCGCATTCTTGACCGGTTGCATCCCAAAAAAATAATTGTGGTTTCGTCGGCCCCGCAAATACGGTATCCTGATTGTTACGGAATAGATATGGCCCGGCTCGACAAGTTTATTGCATTTAATGCAACCATCGAATTATTAAGAGATCAGGGTAAGGAGAAAATTATTGAAGAAGTTTACCGCAAATGTAAAGAGCAGGAGAATCTTCCCAAAGAAGAAATGGTGAATTATGTTCGTGAAATTTATCGATCGTTCACACCCGAGCAAATTTCAGCAAAAATTGCCGAAGTTTTAAAACCTGAAGATTGTGAGGCGGAAGTTGAAATCGTTTACCAGTCAATAGAGAACCTGCATAAAGCGTGTCCTAATGACACCGGCGACTGGTATTTTACCGGAAATTACCCTACTCCCGGAGGTAACAGGGTTGTAAATGCTTCCTTTATCAATTACATTGAGGGAAAGAACGAACGCGCCTATTGAATTTTGTTAATAAAAATTAAAACATTTTCAGGCATAACGTGTTCTAATAAGTGCCTCTGAAAATGGAAGAACAATTTGTCATGGCGTATTATTAATCTTTCCCTCGGGGAAAAAAATTATCTTCCATTTTTCAGAGGCTTTTTTTTGAAATTAAAACTCAACGTTAAAATATAAATTAAAATTTTGATTTTAACTATTTTGTGTCTGTAATACAAAGGATTACGTCAATTCTTGTTGTTAAGTGTTTACCTTTTAAATTTTCTTTCCCCAAATAACGTTTTATCTTTGCATACCAAAATCAACTAACGTAATGTATTGTAAAATAGAGGGGAAAGATTTATTCGATATTGAAACGACTAATGTTGTGCAGCAGTCTTCGTTTTGGGGAAAAATAAAAAACCGTCAGGGATTTGAGCCGGTTGCATTTGAATACAAGGTTTCCAACGATTTATTGCTGCCGACTTCATCAGGGAAACAGTTGGTACAGGACGATTTACTGGTGCTTCTCCGGTATGTAAATAACAATCATTGTTTTGCCTATGTTCCTTATGGCCCTGAGGAAGAGCCTGCCGATGAAAATCAGGGCTTGTTTCTGGAAGAACTTTCTGAAGTATTACGACCACATCTTCCTAAAAACTGCATTTTAATACGTTATGATTTGCCCTGGGAAAACCAATGGGCCCACGAAGAAGATTTTTTCGACAGTAACGGAAACTGGTTGGGACCACCATCTCACCGAAACCAGGAGTTCCGGATAAACTTTAATACGCAAAACTGGAACCTGCACAAAAGCCCGAGTGATAATCTTCCGTCCAATACCATATTTTTGAATTTGACACTGGGAGAAGAAAAATTGATGCAAAAAATGAAACCAAAAACCCGTTACAACATCAGGTTATCATCCCGGAAAGGGGTAGAAGTGAAAAGTTACGGAACGGACATGCTTGATACCTGGTATGCACTTTATAAAGAGACTTCGGCACGAAACGGGATTACACTTCACCCAAAAGAAAATTTCTACACTTTTATGGAAATGCAGAAAAACGAAGATGTGGATACGCGCTTACTCATGGCTAATTTTGACAGCGAATTTTTAGCGGCCATGTTTCTGGTACTCTCTAAAAAGCGGGGAACCTACATGTACGGTGCATCTTCGGGGAAAAAGCGGAATTTAATGGCTGCATATGCCGTTCAGTGGGAGGGAATCAGGCTGGCGCAGCAGGCAGGTTGCGAAGAATATGATATGTTTGGAACAGCTCCAAATCCAAACAGGTCGCATCCCATGTATGGATTATACCGGTTTAAAAGTGGTTTTGGGGGCCAAATGTATCACCGCATGGGGTGTTGGGATTATCCGCTTGATGTAGAGCAATACAAGACATTTAGGGCACAGGAGGTGAATTCTCAGGGATATCATAGGAATTAGTATCGGATTCCTGCCAGATAAAATCCAATATTCAAAAAAATATAAACCAGAATAGTTAGTGCCAGACCATAAACATTCAGTAAAATAATTAGTGTTATCGCAATTACCAGAAAAATATACCTGTGCCAGTTATCTTTCATTTTCAGGTTTTTAACCTTTAGTGAAAACATAGGTAATGAAATTATCATTATTCCCGAGGTAAACAAACCAAGGATCAGTAAATTTTGTGTAGAAAAAATAAGTTGAAAAAGTTCGGGGTATTTTGGAAATTCCAGCATTAAACCCATGGATGCCCAGAAAATGCCATTGGCTGGAATGGGCAATCCTCTGAAAAACGGTTCGTCAGATTGTCTGGCATTGAATCGTGCAAGTCTCAGGGCGCCTAAAACAGGCATTAACAGCGCAGAAAAAAGAATCAGCCATTGATTCCAACTGGCAGATATCTCATAAATTGGTTGATTTTTCTCAAAAAGTGAAAATTCGAGCAGGGTGAATAAAATGGCAGCCGGTGCCAAACCGAATGAAACCAGGTCGGCAAGCGAATCGAGTTGTTTCCCTAATTCAGAATATGCTTTAAAAATGCGGGCTGCAAAACCGTCGAGGAAATCGAAAACGGCGGCCAGGCAAATAAAAATTCCTGCCCAAACGAGGTGCCCGTCAATGGCAAAAATTACAGCCAGCGAACCTGCTGCCAGATTCAGTGAAGTGATAAAATTGGGTATTTGCTTTATCACCTTGTTCATTGTAAATTATTTTAATGTGGCAATAACTGTTTTCCCACCCACTGATTTTTGATGCAATTGAACATGAACTTCCGAATCGGAAGGAAAAAACAGATCGACTCGGGAACCAAACCGAATAAATCCATACTCTTCGCCCTGATCTGCCTTGTGTCCGGGTTTTTTATAAGTTATTATTCTCTGGGCCACAGTGCCGGCAATTTGTCGGGACATGATTTCTGTGCCATCATTCATTTTAAAAACGGTGGAACAACGCTCGTTTAGTTCTGAAGATTTTTTTACAAATGCAGGGTAATATGCACCACGTATATGGTTTTGGTAAATTACTTCTCCGCTTACCGGCGAACGGTTTTGGTGTACGTTAAAAACCGACATAAAAATACTTACCTGAAGGCGTTCATCTTTAAAATATTCCTTTTCATAAACTTTTAAGATTTCTACAATTTTTCCGTCGGCAGGTGCCAGTATATGGTTGCTGTTTTTTTCAATTTCGCGCTTTGGTACCCGAAAGAAGAATACAACTAGTGTGGCAACAAAAAGTGAAGCGGCCATAAGAAAATAAAAAATGAGATAATCACGCAATAAAAAATAGATGATTGCATCTACCAGGGCCAGAAAGAAAAAGGCCACCGGAATTATTTTTTTCCCTTCTTTATGAATTTGCATATCTTATTATAAATTTCCTGACAAATTTAACCAAACATAGACAACTGGTATAACAAAAAGCAAACTATCGAAACGGTCGAGTAAACCTCCGTGCCCTGGCAAAATAGTGCCCGAATCTTTAACTTTCAGCCGCCGTTTGATAGTGGATTCAAAAAGATCGCCCAAAGTACCAAATACAATTACCAGAATCGAAATAATAATCCAACTTGCAGATGAAATCTCTTTGAATAACACAGAATTGATTACTCCCATAATTAATGCGAAAACAGTACCTCCGAAAAATCCTTCCCACGATTTGTTGGGCGATATTTTTTTATAGATTTTATGTTTCCCGAATTTTGATCCGAAAAGATAGGCCATGGAATCATAAATCCATACAATAAATAATACACCAATTAATAGTTTTGAATTAAAAACCGGGTAATTTGGATAGCCGGGGTGAACCATAAAGTTAAGCAAACTGAAAGGGATGGCCACATAAACAAATCCGGTAAAAGTTACTGCGCTGTTCTGTAATATTCCTGATCGCTCACTAAATGCTTCAAAAAGGAAAATAAAAATAAGCGCCGGAATAAAAATGAGGTACGATTTTTCAGGCAGAATGTTATTTACCATTCCAAAACAAATTAGAAAAAAAAGTATCCCCAGGGTAAGTCCTGTGTTTTTCCTTGGCGAATTTCCGGCAGTTTCCACTAACTGATAAAATTCCAGTTGAGTAAGGAATAATAACGTGCCAAACACTACTGCAAAAAACAATGGATGAACAGCAGCTCCAGCCAGCATCAATAGAATATATACAATCCCGGTTAAGGATCGCCTGCTAAAGTCTTTCAACGCTTTAAATCTTTTAACAGTTCAAGCGCTTTTTGCTCTTCACTTTCTACAACATAAACCATAAAATCACCAAACGATTTGTATGCCGAATCGTGCTGATTCATAACGACAACTTTAAGGCCCGCATTCTCGAGAATGTCTTTGGCAATGGTTGCCTTGTATTCATGTGCCGTTAAAAACACATCTTTCCATCCTTTTTCCATAATGAAATTTTACCGGGTTATGCAGTAACAGTTTTATTTTCTGTGCTTTCTTCTTTGCTATCAGAGTTTTCAGAAGTTTCTTCTTTTTTTGCTTGATCCTGGCCGTTTTCGTTGTCAATTAACTTTTTTTCCCAGGGGCGTTTGCCAAAAATATGTTCCAGGTCTTCACTGAAAATCACTTCCCTTTCCAATAACTTTTCTGCCAGTTTATGGTGTCCTTCGGCATTATCCAACAGAACTTTTTTGGCTCGCTGATACTGCCCGTCAATTATTTTTTTCACTTCTTCGTCAATGAGTTCAGCAGTTTTTTCGCTGTAAGGTTTTGTAAACGAATAGTCCGATTGTCCGGTGGAATCGTAATAACTTACATTGCCAACTTTTTCACTCATGCCAAAATAGCTTACCATGGCAAATGCCTGTTTCGTAACTTTTTCCAAATCGTTTTGAGCGCCTGAGGAAACACGTTTGAAAATCAGCTCTTCGGCTGCCCTCCCTCCAAGTGCCGAGCACATTTCATCAAGCAGTTGTTCCTTGGTTGTAATGGAGCGTTCTTCGGGCAAATACCATGCTGCGCCAAGCGCTTTTCCGCGCGGAACAATGGTCACCTTTACAAGTGGGTGTGCATGCTCGAGCAGCCAGCTTATTGTTGCATGGCCTGCTTCGTGATAAGCGATGGTTTTCTTTTCGTCTTTCGAAATAATTTTATTCTTTTTCTCCAGACCCCCAATAATGCGGTCAACGGCATCAAGGAAATCCTGTTTGGTAACGGATTCCCTGTTTCTTCGGGCAGCAATCAGGGCGGCTTCGTTACACACATTGGCAATGTCGGCGCCTGAGAAACCGGGAGTTTGTTTGGCCAAAAATTCCACCTTAACATCGTCACCCAATTTTAGCGGACGCAGGTGTACTTTAAAAATTTCTGCGCGCTCTTTCAGGTCCGGAAGTTCCACATGAATCTGGCGATCGAAACGACCGGCACGCATAAGGGCTCGGTCGAGAATATCTGCCCGGTTTGTTGCGGCCAGAATAATAACCCCACTATTGGTATCAAATCCGTCCATTTCGGTAAGTAGCTGGTTGAGTGTGTTTTCCCGTTCATCGTTCGATCCGAAATTCGGATTTTTTCCACGGGCCCGGCCAATGGCATCAATTTCGTCAATAAAAATAATACAAGGTGCCTTTTCCTTGGCTTGTTTAAATAAATCGCGCACACGCGATGCCCCAACGCCCACAAACATCTCAACAAAATCGGAACCCGACATGGAAAAGAAAGGAACACTTGCTTCGCCGGCTACGGCACGTGCAAGCAAGGTTTTTCCGGTTCCGGGAGGCCCAACCAAAAGGGCTCCTTTGGGAATTTTTCCGCCCAGTTTGGTAAACTTGGCAGGGTTTCTAAGGAACTCCACAATTTCTTCCACTTCTTGTTTTGCTTCTGCAAGCCCGGCCACATCTTTGAATGAGGTGGATACTTTTTGGTCTTTATCGAATATTTTTGCCTGCGATTTACCCACATTAAAAATACCACCGGCTCCACCACCTGCGCCCCGGCTCATTCTTCTAAAAATCCAGAGCCAAAGTAAAATTATGAGCACAAAAGGGCCAACGGTCCAAAGTATTTCGCCTGCCCAGTTTCGTTCCTCCTTATATTCAGGCAGTATTTCATCAGCAGAACCTTCCTGTGCTTCCCTCAGGTTACGTTCAAAAGTTTCTACCGAACCAATGGTAAAGGTAAAGTGTGGACCCTCTTCTGCCGGCTTGGAGTAGGTTTCGTTAAACTGCTGTTCATATTTTTGAATGCTGTTCTTTTTAATGTAAATGTTAGCCTTTTTTTCATTTACCACAACAATACGTTCAATGTCGTTATTGGCCAGCATGGTTGATTTTACATCACTCCAGTTAGTTTCAACCGGGCTGCTGCTGGTACTCATGTAATACTGAACACCAATAAAAACAACCGCAATAAGTCCGTACACCCAATAAGCATTAAATTTTGGGCCTTTGGGATTTTTATTATCATTTTTTTTACCCGACCCCATGAATGGTTTTTTGGGGGGCGAAGGAGGTGTTTGTTTTTTATTTTTGTTTATCTCTGCCATATTTTGTTTCTAATTTTCTGAATCTTCTTTGGTAATTTTTGCATCAGACCAAAGCCCCTCGAGGTTATAAAAATTACGCGCCTGCTCGTGAAAAACATGAACTACAATTTCACCGTAATCAAGTAAAACCCAAATCGAGTTTTTGTAACCTTCAACATGCCAGGCTTTTTCTCCTGTTTCCAATTCTACCGTTTCTTCAACCGACTGTGCTATTGAACTTACCTGTGTAATAGATGTTCCGTGACAAATAATAAAATAACCGCACTCAGTATATTGTATTGTATTTAAATCAATTAAAGTTATCTCTTTCCCTTTTATTTTTTTTATCCCTTCAAGGATTGACTCTTTTAGTTTTTCTACAAATTTTTTGTTTTTATTCATAAATAACTTTTAACCTTGCAAAGATATATTTTTTGCCTTACATCTAATTTGAATTTTCCATTTACGTTCTTGATTTGCAGTTTGCAATAAAAAAAATCACAACTTTGTGTCATAAATAACCATAAAAATGAAACAAAGTTTTAAATTAAAATGCAAGAAGAAAACAGAAATCTAATCATTACAAGTGAAACCGATTCAACCAACAACTATGCCAACCGGCTTATAACAGATGGTAAGGCTGGAAATGGCAGTGTTGTACTGTCACATTATCAGAAAAATGGCAGAGGGCAGCGCGGAAATACTTGGGAAAGTGCCCCGGGGAAAAACCTGTTGGCAAGCATCATTTTATTTCCGAAGTTTCTTTCGCCCGGAAAACAGTTCTATCTATCGAAAATTGCAAGTCTTGCCCTGGTTGATTTGCTTAGGGAACACGCTCAGGGAGTAACGATTAAATGGCCCAATGATATTTATGTGGGTGATAGAAAAAATGCAGGTATTTTAATCGAAACATCCATTATGGGAAATCAGTTTCATTCAGCAGTTCTGGGCGTCGGTTTGAATCTGAACCAGGTAAAGTTTTCTCCTGAATTACCTAATCCGGTTTCGCTGAAGTTAATAACAGGTAAAGATTTCAATGTTAAAGAAACAGCACTGCTGTTTCGGGAAATATTCATGAATTGGTATAAAAAGCTGGAAGCCGGGCAAATTGCAGAAATAGATGTGGCTTATCATAAAAATATGTTTAGAATAAAAGAATGGGCTCTTTTCCAGAAATATAACAAACGTTTTGAAGCCCGGATTTTGGGAACGGGCGAATATGGCCAGCTTATTCTTGAAAACCGATCCGGCAAACAATCTTCATATATGTTTAAGGAGATTGAATTTGTAATCTGACAGAATAATTTCTTCAGGAAATTATTTGTATGGCAGGTTTTTTAGTGTTTCAGCCAACTGGTTAATGCCTTCTTCCAGTTTGTTACCGGCTACCATTTTCATCATCATATTCAAATCGGCGTGAAGCGTTAGCCGCATTTTGGTTTGAAATGCCGAAACGGGCATCAGCTGAATCCAGAAGGTAATGCTTAAAGGCAATCCTCCCGAACTTTCCACTTTAATGGTTTTATGTGGTTCGCGGTTCACAATCCGGATTTTTGCCAGGCCAAAACCGGTAATATTAAACCGGCACGAATCGCGGTCACTTTCGAAATTACTTATTGTTACCTGCGGAATCTGTTTGGTAATTTTTTCAATCAATCCCGAGTTCAGGTATTCCGAAAGGTTTTCGAAATTGGACAGGTAATCAAAAACAATTTGTTGATTGTGCTCGATGAGTTTTACTTCGCTAATGTATTTGTTGATGCTCATTTTTTTACTTTTTTCCCCAGTTTGCCGGATCTTCGCGCCACTCCATTAATGTTTTAATCTGGTCATTTGAGATTTCGCCGGCTTCAAGTGCAGTGTCAATTAAAACCTGGTACTGGCTAAGAGGGGTCAGTTCTATATTGGCTTTTTTGAATTTTTCTCTTGCAACATCAAAATTATAAGTAAAAATGGAAAGCATGCCAATAACTTCGCCTCCGAAATTATTTACTGCTTCAGCGGCTTTAAGGCTGCTATCACCGGTAGAAACCAAATCTTCAATAACCACCACTTTTTGTCCCGGTTTCAGGTCACCCTCAATCAGGTTTTCAAGTCCATGGCCTTTTGGTTTCGAGCGAATGTAGATAAAAGGCAGGCCCAGTTTGTCGGCTGCCAAAACCCCGTGTGCAATGGCTCCGGTGGCAACTCCGGCAATAACTTCGGCCTGAGGGTATTTTTTTTGTATAATTTCCACAAATTTGTCGCGGATAAACGAACGGGTTTCGGGAAACGACAAAATTTTCCGGTTATCGCAGTATATGGGCGATTTCCAACCCGATGCCCAGGTAAACGGACTTAAAGGCTGAACTTTGATGGTATCAATTTTGAGCAGTCTTTTTGTAACTTCAATTTGTGTTCGTTCCATAATTTTAACGTATTTAAACGATATAATTTTTTACAATGAAACAAATGTATAAAGTTTTTCTGAATGACCGGCTGATTGAAATTTGCGCTCCTGAGAATAGTAAAAAAAATAACCTGGTAGTAAAATTTGATGAATCAGTCAACTTAGAAACATTTCAAACCTGGTTTGCTGATTATTTAATCGAAAATCCGGATAAGATTATGCTGATTCACCCGAATCCCGATGAATTTTTTCAGCTTTTCCGTTCATTTTTTATAGAGGTTCCGGCTGCCGGCGGTGTGGTAAAATCTAATGGCCATTTGTTGTTTATTTTTAGAAACAAAAAATGGGATCTCCCCAAAGGGAAAATTGATAAAGATGAAACCCCGCCGGAAGCTGCAATAAGAGAGGTTTCTGAAGAATGTGGCATTTCAGGCCAAAGAGTTGAAAAACAATTGCCGTCAACCTTTCATATTTACCAGTCTCCTTATGCAAAAACAAAAGGTAAATGGATTTTTAAGGAAACCTTTTGGTTTGAAATGAGTTACGATGGGTCGGACGAAATTGCCCCACAGCAGGAAGAGGGAATTACCGAAGTAAAATGGATCCCAAAAAATGGACTGGATGCAGTGTTTGAAAATACATATGAAAACCTGAAACAGATTATTTTGCTTTACTGCGACTGATTACGCTGACGCTCAAATAAGTCCTGCCTGAGAAAAGTTCCGAACTGCTGTTCAAATCCTTCGAGCGGTGCTTTGGCTTGCTGAAAAACAACTTCATGGTTTTCATTCAGCAAAAAACAGGTGGGGAACGATTTTATCCTGTACTTTTCAATGAATTCGCTGTTTTCATCCACCAGATGTATTCCGGGTATGTTTTCCTTATTCAGAAACATTTTCATTTCAATGAGGTCGGTTTTTCGCAACACTACAATAATTTCCAAATTTTTCTGAAACTGCTCTTTGGTTCGTGTGAGGTATTTCAGGTGCTCGCGGCAAACAATCATTTCTGCATCGGCAAAAATCAGGTATTTGAATTTTTTTTCTCCATCAGAAGTTTCGTTGGTACAAACCCTGTGCCCATCGGTGTTTTTCAGGCAAATAACTGGCGCTTTACTTCCTTTTCGAAGGAATGCCAGTTTTTCAAAAACATTTTTTGAAGTTTCACGGATAAATAAATCTGCATGTTGCCGGAATGTGGCTGAATTCACCAAATTCAAAATATCATTCTGCGAAAAATCGCCTGAATAATAGGCATCGTGCAGCATTTTTAAAAGAGCGAGGTCGGCAACCGGGCCCGAAAGATTATATTTTTCTTGCAGCATATTTCTGAAAAATGGAAAATTCTCAGTAGAAATGGCTTTCCTTATTTCTGTTCCGGAGTTTGAACGAACTTCAAAACTGAATTTATTGGTAAAAGTTTTTTCGAACAATTCTATAAAAGCCGGATGATTCCAGAATTCGTGGCCGGTTGCCGACAATACTTCTGTAACTTTTTCGGGTGTCAACCTGAATGCATCGGCTTCCAATGCCTTTAATTTCAGTTTTTTGTGTTTATTCAGTGTTCGGTAATTATGGCTGCCAAAATGGTTTTCCAGAATGTGACTAACCGAATCGAATGTGCTTTTTGACCGCGAAAAGTAAAGCTGGTCGAAAAATTTGTCGGAAAGCCGGTTAAGCTGTACATCGAATTCAGAAACTATATCGTTTAAATGATTTCCTTCATTTGTTGAAAACCAAAATTCCACGGGTTTGAAATAGGGATTTTTACTGTCGGCAAACGATTTTTCGCGTAAAGGTGGTAGCAGTAAATTAATTGTTTTGTCCGGCTCCAGGAATAACATGCCGCGATAGATACCAAAATCACTGAAAACAAATGTGGTTTGGTCCACTTTTATTTCTGTGGAAAAATTTCCTTCCCTGTCGGGTTTGAGCGTGAAAGCATGTATTTTCTTCTGAGTTACCGGGTCGGAAAACCGAAAAAATTCGAGCTTTTTTCCTGCATATTCCTTGCTTTTGCCTTCAATTATGGTGGCAACCGATGGCCACGAAAAAAATAAAATGCAAAATGCCGAAAGAATTTGTTTAACCATTCACAATTTATTCGTTGTTCTCAGTTTTAAAATCACTCATATCGAGACCTTTGGGAAGGAACATGCTGGCATCGCCGCCGTGGAAAACAATGTCACGAATGATGGTGGCATTTATCGGGGTGTGTTCCGGCAAGGTAAGCAGAAATACAGTTTCAATTTCGGGGTGCATTTTTTTATTCACCTGTGCAATGGCTCGCTCATATTCAAAATCGGCAGAAGTACGCAAACCCCTTAAAATGTAGCGGGCGCCAACTTCTTTACAAAAATCTACAGTCAGTCCTTCATATACCCTCACTTCTACTTTTTCAACGTTTTCAAAAATCTGGTTAATCCATTTCAGGCGCTTTTCCAGCGAGAAGAATGATTTTTTGTTGGCGTTGAACCCAATCATTACAATAATTTTATCGAACATTGGAATGGCACGCCGCAGGATGGATTCGTGGCCGATAGTAAACGGATCGAATGACCCGGGAAATATGGCTATCTTCATAATCTTTTTTTTGCGAAGTTACTATATTTTATCACGTCAGAAAAAAACGTCTTATCAAATCAATTTATTGCTTTGGCCCTGTTGGCACCCACAAACAGAATATTGCCCAGCTTTTCATAGCCATCAGTAAAATTATCAGTATTTTTTAGCATTTCAGATGTGAAACCTACAAGGGTAAGATCAGCATCGGCTGAATATTTTGAGATAGCTGCTTTACGGTTTCCTTCTTCAAACGGAATCATGGTGACATTCGACGAGCTTATGGGTAACCGGCCTGTTTTAATGAGCTCAAGCAGTTGTTTGCGTTTTTCATCCATCGACTCTTTCGGGTACAGGGCAAAAATTTTAATTTTTCCTTTTTTCCAGTCGGGATGTCCTAAAATAATGTAACCCAGCAAAATCATCAGATTGGCGTTTCGGTAATCATCTGGCCTAATCCAAATATGAAGTTCATTTTTATAACCAAAACTTTTATAAGAAGTATTCAGAATGCAAATATCGAAACCTGCTGATTCCACAATTTTATAATTATCTGTTATCTCTTTCAGATTTTCCGGGTTCGTTCTCGAGAACTCGAACAAAATCAGGTTGTTTCCTTTTCCTGAAATACCTGAAAGCTGCACAACCTGGGCAATTGCCGAAGTATATGAAGGTGAAATAATGGTATCGAGGTAAACCCGGTTTTTGCTTCCGTGCGCAAGATGAATCAGGCGTTCAAGGGCAACTTTCGATTCTTCGGTGTTTTTGGCATTCAAATATCCTTTTATAAAATGAATGTAAGTTCCAAAACCGTATTTAAATGAAATCCAGCGCATGATATCAAAAGCCGAACGCCGGTTAAACGTATCGTGCGAAATACATACCCCAAACGGACGCCAACTGGTCTGCTTGTCTGAACTTTCAGCTCGTTGAAGGAAAATTTGCAATTGCCTGCTAAGTTGGAAAATAACTCCCCTGAAAAGTTTATTTAATCCCTGGTTCTCTTCGTTGCCAAGCATTACCACATAATAAATTAGTCCCATAATTATAAGCGATACGGCAGCGTAAGGTGCGTTCATTTTAAACATAAGCCAGAATGAGAATAAGGCTCCGATAAGTGATATTTGCCAGTTTGACTTGAATGTTGGGCGATAGGCCGGATCGGCAGCAAAGTGCTCCAAAAATGATATGAGGCAAATTGCACCATAAGTAACCATAAAAAACATTGAAATGATTTGAGCCACAAAGTTTATGTCGCCAACGGCAACAAAAGCAAAAGCAATTATTACCGTAACCAACGAAGCATTTACAGGTTCATTATCGTGTTTTTTGCCCTTGGCAAACCAGTTATTTATGAATTTCTGAGGAAAAATATCATCGAAGCCAATGGCCTGTAAGGTGCGGGGCGCTACCATTATAGACCCAAGGGCCGAACTTAGTGAAGCTGCAGCCAGCCCTACCGGAATTATCGGACCCCAAAGGGCAATTTTACTCATAATTAACTGGTCGCTGACCAAATCTTCCGGTGAAGCTGAAATAGTAAATTTCCAGGCAATGGCTATATAAACCAACATGCCCACAAAAGTTGCCCATAAAGTTCCCCGTGGAATAGATTTTTTCGGATCTTTTAAATCTCCTGAAAGGCCCAATCCTGCTGCAAGTCCAGTAAATGCCGGAAAAATGATAGTAAAAACAAAAAAGAAATCTTCATGCTCAATTATCCGTGTGTGAAGGTTTATTTCCTGTGGTTTAATGGGCGAATCTCCCAAAAAGAAGAACAAAATGGAAGTGAAAAGAATAACAACAACACCATACAGTGCTTTCATTCCGAAGTTTGCCCCTTTGGTAAGTATTAGTACCGAAAGAAGCGCCATTGTTGGAATTGATATCCAACGCCTGTCAGCAATATAGAAACCATATTGGTCATTTATCCAGTTGAAAAACGGCTCAAAGGCTTCGCCAAAAGCAATAATATAAAATGCCACACTGATGGCTTGCGACAGGTAAAGTGCAATGCCAATGGCCCCGCCAATGTTTAACCCAAACGAACGGCTTATTATGAAATATGCTCCTCCTCCCTGAACCCGCTGATTGGTTGCAATTTCGGCAACGGCAAATGCTGTGGGAATGGTAACAACATGACCTAAAACAATGATTCCGATTACTCCTAAAAATCCAACCTGCCCCACAGCCCAGCCAAAACGAAGGAACAAAATTGCCCCCAGAATGGTGGAAAGCGCCGTGAAAAAAACCGGCAACGTTCCAAATTTAGCATGGGTGTTTACCAGCGATTTTGCCATAATAACTATTTTAGGCAGTAAAAATTGAGTTATTTCTCTAAATATCCAAATTACAACAATCCAATTTTGAATAAAGTAGTTTTTGTGCTGTTGAAATCGGTATATTTCTTTTATTTTGTTCGGTTGAATTTTAATGAAAACTGGTGAACCAAATATTGAAATACAGTTTTTGGAGCTTTGCTTTTTTGCTGGTAATCCTGGCCTGGATTTTCGGTTTGTTTATTGACTTAACCGGCGACTCAGGCTTGTATGCGGCCATTTCGCGACAAATGGTTGAGTCGGGCGACTGGCTGAGCCTGAAAATCAACGGGCAGCCTTACGACCAGAAACCGCACCTTTTTTTCTGGCTTGCTGGTTTGGGTATTCAGTTGTTTGGAAACTCGAACTGGGCGTTCAAACTGTTTCCATTTCTTTTCGGATTAAGTAGCCTTTATTTTACCTACCGGCTGGCACGATTGCTTTATAATGAACTTTCGGGAAAACTTGCAGCGCTTCTTGCCGGAACTTCGCAAATGTTTTTCCTCTATTTATTCGATTTCCATACCGACACGGTTTTGCAGGCAGCGGTGGTACTGGCAATCTGGCAACTGTCCGAATATCTGGAAAAAAAGAAATGGGAGAATTTTGTTTTGGGATTTACTGGAATTGGACTGGCTATGCTCACCAAAGGTCCGGTAGGGGCCGTTTTGCCTTTCTTTTTTGTGCTTATTTATTTGATATTGAATAAGGATTTTAGACAACTGGTTCACCCTAAATGGATTTTGGGAATACTTTTAGTGCTGGCAATTATTTCTCCAACACTTTTTCATTTGTGGCAAAGTTTTGGCGCCGAAGGGCTCCGGTTCTACTTTATCGATAATAATTTGGGACGAGTTACCGGCGAAGTGGCAGGTTCGAGCACCGATCCGTTTTTCTATTTGTACAACCTGCTTTGGGCATTTTTACCCTGGACCATCATTTTAATTTCTGCATTGGGCGGTGAAATTATCAGCTGGTTTTACGCGCCAAAACCTAACAAAATTAGCATTTCCATTTTCGGCAGTGTATTGATTTTGTTTGTGGTGTACAGTATTGCCCGCGGAAAAGCGCCAAACTATATGATGATGTTTATTCCGTTGCTTGCAGTTGTTGCTGCCGGAAGAATGAAATATTATTTACTTTGGCCTTCTTTTTTAACCAACCGGCTCATTTACGCCCAGATTTTTATGCTGCTGGTGGTTGGTTCTCTGTTGGCATATTCGGGAATTAAAATTATGGAATCCGGGATATTAAAGCCGGCACTGTTTTTAGCAGGCGGAATTGTTTTGACCAAATTGTATATGGCCTTCGATCTGGATCGCTGGAACCGGCTCTTGTTTTCGACCGTGGTTACTGTTGCCGTTTTTAACCTGTTTTTGAATACGCAGGTTATTCCTTTTCTTTTTAGCTATCAGGGTCATTCGCAGGCACTCGGAATTTTCGAAGCCCGTGAATCCGGTAAAAAACAACTTTATAATTT
>JAZBNQ010000269.1:0-2949 GCA_036350775.1 Mariniphaga sp. | reverse complement strand
TCCTGCGAAAAAGAGGTTACGTTCGATTTTGATCGGCCTGCCAAACTTTGTTTGAATTGCATATTAAACCCCGACTCTACCATCACTGCCCGTTTAACTTTATCCAGAAATATTGAGAACAGCAGCACCTTTCAACCGATTGACGATGCCACCATTGTACTATTTGAAAACGGCACGGAACTGGGCTCCTTAACTTCTGGCGGTGAAGGAAATTATTATTTGGACTATTATCCTGAACCACTCAGCGAATATGAAATTATTGTCCTGCATCCTAATTTTAAAAACCTGGCTGCATCAACTGTGGTGCCGCAAAAACCCAATGTAACCTCTACCACTGATACACTAAGCCATATTGAACAAACTACACGATATCGGGTAAATGTAAATTTTATAATTCATGATTTGCCGGGGAGAAACAATTATTGGCTCTATGGAAAGCGTACAGTACATGGAGTAACTTATGCAGGAGGGATTTTTAGTATAAAAGCTCCCTTCATAGATGATTTTAACAGGGTAACAGATACGGACTCAAAATATGGTTTTGTGTATTACAACTATGTGCGTTTTGCCGACACCGGATATGATGGTGAAAAAATGACGTTTGACCTTGAAACTACAACAATTGAAATTTTAAATTTTGTTTCGGCCGATGAACACTACGATAAATACATAAAATCGTCGGTAAAGGCCCGTATGAACAGCGAGGGAGAATTGCCTTTTGAAGAACCCGTACAAATCTATTCCAACATTGAAAACGGCTACGGCATTTTTGGAGCATGTGCCATAACCACTATAAAATTGTAACGAAGTGATGCGAAGAAGTATATTGATTTTGTTACTGATTATTCCTTTTTCCGTGTTCGCACAGGAAAAATTTACCATTAGTGGTTATGTTGAAAGCGATTCGGACATGGAGCGGTTAACTGGTGCAACAGTGGTTGCAGGCCCCGGGCTTGGCGTGGCAACCAACAATTATGGCTTTTACAGTTTAACACTGCCGGCCGGCACTTACAGGTTAACCTGCCGGTTTGTTGGTTATAAAACCCAAACAAAACAAATTGATTTAAAAAACGACACAATCCTAAACTTTCAGCTCGCCACCGGTATAGAACTGGAAGAGATTGAAGTAAAAGCAAACCGAAACGACGAGGCTGCATCGCAATTATCGACGTTAAGTTTTCTTAACCCGGCCATGGAAGAAATTGACCGGATGCCTGTAATTCTCGGTGAGCGCGATGTGCTAAAAACCCTGCAGTTTCAGCCGGGCATAAAATCGGCCCGCGAAAACAGCGCCGGCTTTAACGTGCGTGGCGGCAGCAACGACCAGAACCTGATATTGCTCGATGGCGTACCGGTTTACAATGTCAACCACCTTTTCGGTTTTTTCTCCGTGTTCAACAGTGATGCCATAAAAGATGTGTCGATGTATAAAGGCGGAATTCCTGCCCGTTACGGAGGCCGGCTCTCCTCGGTTTTGGATATCTCCATGAAAGAGGGAAACATGAAAGAACCGCACGGGATCTTTTCAATCAGCCCGGTTTCGGCAAGAATGACTTACGAGGCGCCTATAAAAAAAGATACGGCAGCATTTATCGTTTCGCTGCGAAGGACTTTGCTGGATATTCCCATGTTTCTGTACCAGTCGATAATAGAACAGGATGGCAATTACGGCTACTATTTCTACGACTTCAATGCAAAAACAAACTGGATAATCAACAACAGAAACAGAGTTTTTTTGAGTTTCTATTCCGGAAAAGACAGTCAGTATAACAACGATAACCGCGACGACACAAACAGCAAGTTTCGGTACAACTGGGGCAACATTACTTCGGTTTTTCGCTGGAACCACATTTTTTCACCAAAACTGTTTTCAAATATTTCAGCCTACTACAGCCAATATCAGCTCAATAACCTCGGGAGCTCAGGATCAGGTGAACAAAAAGTTGTGTTCCAGGCCACATCCGATATGCAAGATTTAACTTTGAAAGCAGACTTCGACTGGTACCTTTCGCCGGCATATACAATAAGATTTGGCGGCAAAGCATCACGCATGCAGTTTGCGCCGAATATTGTGCAAATGAAAGGAATCGATGCGGATATTCTTTTAAACGAAGAACAAAAAAACAATTCGACTCATTTCGAATATTTTGCAGAAAATAACCTAAAGGCAGGTAAATTCAACCTGAACCTGGGAATAAGGGGAGCGACTTATATTACAGGAGAAAAAACCTACAACCATTTTGAACCGCGGGCAGCATTAAAGTTTCGGTCGCACACCGGGTTTTCCGCCAATGCTTCCTACACCCAAATGACCCAGTTTATCCACCTGTTGTCCAATTCTTCACTGGGCATGCCAACCGACTTGTGGGTGGCTTCAACCGACGAGGTGAAACCGCAGGAAAGTGAGCAGGTATCGGCAGGCATTGAGCAACGATTATCAAATTTTTTGTTCGGTTTTGAAACCTATTACAAATGGATGCGCGATGTTATCCGTTTTGAAGAAGGGGCTGTTTTTCTGAGTTCACAGGATACTAAATGGAACGAGAACATTTCAGTTGGCCGGGGCCGGGCATATGGTGCAGAGTTCATGGCCAAAAAAGTACAGGGACAACTTACCGGAATGCTGTCTTATACGTTGTCCTGGTCCGAAAGGCAATTCAGCGAAGTTAACCTGGGACGCTGGTTCCCGCACAAATACGACCGGCGGCACGATGTTTCATTGCTGGGCGAATACCGGCTTTTTAAAAATGAATACCGGGAAAAATCTGTTTCCTTCGGGTTTACCTTACAATCGGGCAACAACCTGAGCATGCCCGATGTGGAATACGAAGGAATGTATTTACCGGGAGGCAGTGAAAATTCACATGGTGTGCCCGACTGGCAGCAGGCCAAACAATCGTTCGATAATCCCAATAACCTGAAAATGCCCGTTTTTCATCACCTCGATTT
>JAZBNQ010000268.1:0-18592 GCA_036350775.1 Mariniphaga sp. | reverse complement strand
TTTTTTAATAATGGAAACTGTTGGCTCATATTTTTCTGAAATTTAAAATTTATTTTAACAGGGGACAGCCGCAATTTCGGCAAACATCTTCATTAATATCGTGCAAAAATGCACAGGCGTTGCAAAAAATAATTGTGTCGCCCGATTTATCAAATTTTTCGTATGATTTTAACCGTTCGTGACGTCTTACTTTATCGCCAATTTTATAATAATTATAAACGGTATCATCGTTTTCAGCGCGAATTTCATGTACTTTTCCTGTTTCACTTTTTATGTACACCGTGTAAACCATATATTCCGCTTTCGATCCCTGGTAGCCAATGTCTTTTTTCACCAATTTGGTTTTTTTATCTACAACCGTTCCATCCCAATTTTGCTTTTGTTGAGATCTTCCCGAAAAAAATCCAATTACAATAAACATTAACCCAATAACCAGCCCAATCTGCACCGCCTCCGGATTATCCATTTCATCGCCAAACGCTCCGTACAAATAAAAGCCAACAATTGCAAAGGCAGCCAGAATTAAGGAAAACTGAAATTTCCAGTTTTTTGTGTTTTGCAGGTATTTGTCGAAAGCCTGGTCGTGTATTTTGTTTGAATAGGCCATTTTTATTTTTTCCAAAGATGGCTTAAGGTAAATTTTCGGCTCATACACGGATCCTGAATTGCCCGAATTTGAAACTCTTCAGGTTCGATGTTTACATTGTAACTGCCTTCAACATCCTCACACTGACTTTTTGGGCCAGAAATTTTTAGCACATTTCCCGCCAAAGAATATTTCCCGGTCAGCGGTTCTTCCCCGTCGTTCATTTTGTCCTCAAACGACCATGTTCCGTCGTTATTAAATGTCCAGAAGAAGTAGCCGGTTTGTTCGTATCCGAATTTCCAGGTACCCACCAAAACATTTGCTTTAAAAGCACCCTGCGAGTTGTTGGTTTCACCAAAAAGTTTTGCCCCTTCGTATCCGCGCTGGGTAATGGTAGAAGCCTGTGTGAACTCATACTGCTTCCTGAGTTTTTCATCCAACTGGTCGTATTTTTCTTTTTCAACAAAAACTTTACGAAGCGAATCTTTTTGGGTTTCAACCAATAAATTTATCCTTTTTATTAATTCTTTTGACTCGGCGAGCTGTTTAAAGCGTGCGGCCAGTCCTTTTGCATCGCCGCGGGCACCCTGGTTAAAACCGTCAGTAATATTCCAGTCGAAAACTGAGTTTACCACATCTTTCGAAAGTTGAATGGGTGTAACTCCGGGAATAAGGAATTTTATTTGCTCTTCAACCACTGAAATTTGCATGGAGTTGATGATTTTATTTTTTTGCTCCAGGGTTTGAAACTCAAGGTTTAACGACCAATTTGATAGTTCTGAAATATTGTTTTTATGCTGTTCAAACTTTGCGTCGGTTTGCTTTTTCAACGGAATGGCATCTTCGGGAAAAGCCGATGGCTGACCATATTCTTTTAAAACCCTGGTGCTGTGCTCTACCATTTCCAATCGTTGCTGATCGCTTAAACCGGGGTCGTTCAGCGCTTTTTCCATTTCAGCTTTTGCTTCAAGCACCCAATTTGTTTCTGATTGGGTTAATACTTTTTGTGCCTGTGTTTTTATCGAAATAATAACTCCTGAAATTAAAATACACAGCAATACAATTTTTATTTTCATAATCATCCTTTTTGTAATCTTAAAACGTTACTGTTAATTGCCCGAACAGTATGAATTAGTGTGTTAAAGTAGTTGTCAACCGGCGCAATAAGCACTTTCCCGGTTCCGGTGAACGTGTTTACAAGGCCTTCGCCCGAAATTACCGTTGAAAAAATTCCCCGTGTTGCTTTTGTAACTTTTAATTCAATTCCTGAAGTTCGGGCAACGGCAAATCTGCCGTCAACCACCAGCTTGTCATTTACCATTTCAATTACCTCCAACGGGCCGGCTGAATTTATAACCACTTTGCCGGTTCCGGCAACCACTGTCTGAAACCATTTTTCGCCTGAAAACATGGCACTGATGGCACTGTTTGTGTAAGCGCCAATTTCAACTTCAATTTCGGATGCATAATAAGCGCCCTGATCCAAAATCCACTCATCGTTTAGTAATTCGAGAATGGTAAACTCACCAAACGAAGGCGTTAAAAAAACAGTTCCCGTTCCGCTGATTACCGGCTTTACCACTTTTTCTTTGGTAATCATCGATTTAAAAATTTTCCCCATCCCCGGGATGTTGGATTGGATATCCAGGTTTCCCTGCATGTAGTGCATTGCGCCGGCTTCGTAACGGATGGCTGCATTTTCGAGTTCGGCTTTTACCATGTTCAGCCGTTCACGGTTAATTACGTCGAGGGTTACTTTCCCGGCTCGTATTTGAGGCGGAGGAACAGCCCCGGCCTGTATTTGCCCTACTTTATTTCCACAGTTTCCGCAGAATGCGGCACCGGGTTTTACTTCATTTCCACAATTTGAACAGAATGGCATAAATTGCTGATTTAGAAATTTGTGAATTAATCGTCGTCCTCGTCGTTATCAAAACCGTTACCGTTCAAATCCGCAAACTGGTCATCATCCCAATCCGATTTTTTCCCTTTTTTGCCCCGCATAAAAAGCCAACCGAAAAAGAAAAAAACAATCATAAAACCAATGCCCATTAAAACATCGGTCAATTTTTTGCCAGCTTCGGGGTCTTCCTGAAACCATATAATCAAAGCAAAAACTCCCAGCAAGACAATTGCGATTAAAACCGTTCTGAAAATCCTCCATCCTTTCGGGGTCTTCCCTTTTATCATTTTACCGGCATAATTGCCTGCTGAGGTGAAAGTTTGAGGCCCGGCTTTTCTATTTTCCGTAGATTCGGTTTCAGTTAATGAGGCGCCGCATTTTTCGCAGAACGATGCTGTTACAGGATTTTTGTGCATGCATTTTGGACAGATATAAACTATGGATTGATTTTCGATTGCACTGCCGCAGTGTGGGCAAAATTTATCGGAGGAATCCACCGGCCTGCCACATTTTTCGCAAGATTCACGCATAGAATTCAGCTTATTGGTTTTTTTGTTTTTCAAAAACAGGTGTCCTGCCAGGTATTTTTAAAACTAAAAAAAGGAAAAGCGTTTAACCGACTTTCCCCTTTAATATTGTTAAGGATATACTTAAGGACTTTTCTTTTTTCTTGAATAATTATCTCCTGCAATTCCAGGCATTTTTAAATTGTTATTCAGAAAAACGAAAGTACATTTTCTTTTTAAAGCTGCATTTCCAAACAGTAAATCCAATTTCCAAATCGTATAAATATTGTATCTTGCAGACCAATTTCAGAAGTATTCTCTACATTTCAATAGTTGCCTTAATTGTCTATGATAAAAGACCTGATTATTTATACACCCATGTATGTTACCTTTTTCTGGGCAATTGTATTACTCTTGTCACGGAAAGAGAACAATCCGGCCAGGTTTTTCCTGGGTATTTTCATGAGCGCTTCCTTTCTGATTTACCTCTCTCATGCCATTTTTTTTCAGCAAGATATTTTCATTTATCGTCATTTCGATCCGATTTACGTTTTTGCTTCGCTTTCAGTTTATCCGCTTTACTATTGGTACATTAAACTGCTTACGGTTGAAACAAATTACAGATTGACTAATATAAGAATGCTTTTCCCGGGGTTGTTTTTTGCTTTTACAACATGGCTTTTGTACCTGTTTATGTCGGAGGCGGAACAGTTGAGCTACGTAAGAGGATTCCTTTTGGAACGAAACAGCATTACACCGGAAACTCCATTGATAAAAATACAGAAACTTGTATTTTATGCAGCCCGGCTGGTGTTTGCCATCCAGGTCGTTTTCTTTTTGATTTACGGAAGAAAACTTGTATTGCAATATAACGAACGTATTGCCAACTTCTATTCCAACCTGGAAAACAAAACCATCGTTTGGGTAAAATTTCTGCTGTATTCTTTTGTAGCAACATCAACCATGAGTATTGCCTTCAATTTAATCGGACGCGAGATTTTTCTTCACTCAACAGTGCTACTGGCCATTCCTTCATCTATCTTCAGTATTCTTCTGTTTTTTATCGGATTGCTCGGCTATATGCAAAATCACACAGTGGTTGATTTGAAAAAAGATGATGTCAGCCATCCGGCATTCGACCAGAAAAAATTGCACACCGGGCAAATGAAATTAAAACTGATTGAATTGTTCGAAAACGAGAAAGTTTATTACAAACCCGAGTTAAAAATCACCGATGTTTCACAAATGCTGGGAACCAACCGCTCCTATGTTTCGGCACTTATAAACAAAGAAATTAACTGTTCTTTTAACGAATTTGTGAACAAATACCGCATTACCGAAGCTAAACGGATAATGGAAAAAGATTCTACCGGGAATTATTCACTAAATTACCTTGCTGAATCTGCAGGATTTGGTTCTGTAGGAACCTTTATTCGTGTTTTTAAAGAAATGGAAGGCGTTACGCCTGGAAAGTATCGTGAAGCAAATAACCTCAACAAAAATTAGTACAATTAGCATAAAATGAACTCTTTACCCAGTGGTTCCCATGGCATTGGCAATGGCATTTATACTGCGCAACAAATTATGCAGCAAAAATTCATGATTTCTAGTGTTATCTGACTTTTGAGCATTTCTCCATTGTTTTAAGAGGTTAACCTGTTGCCGGTGAAGTGGTAAAAGTGCCTCGGCCCTGAGCTGCGTGGAGTAATAATGGTTTTTCCTCCTTTCTTTGGAAGGGGTTCCCAACAAATCGAGCATGGTTTTCCGGGTGAGCTCCAGTTCAGTCAGCAATAATCCAAGGATTTCGTTTTTAACTTTTTCATCTTCAACCAATCCACTGTATAATTTCATTATATTTTCATCGGTGGCGGCCAGGCTGGTATCAATATTGGTCAAAACATACCGCACAAAATCGTCGGTTTTTACCATTTTTTTTAGAATTTCATATTTGCCGGGCTGTTCTGTTTTCATCTTTTGGAGGGTAGAACCCACACCATACCAACTCGAAATGTGCATGCGCGACTGGGTCCAGCTAAACACCCAGGGAATGGCCCGTAAATCGGCCAGGGTTCGTTTTCCGCTGCGGCGTGCCGGCCTCGAACCTATTTTGCTTGATTCAATAGCATCAATTGGCGTTGCTTGCTCATAAAAAATAATAAAGGAAGGATGGGTGGTAAGTTTTTTAAATGCTTCGAAACTTTCGTTAGCCAGGTAATTAAAAATTTTAGTTCTTTCTTCAGTATTTCCTTCGTTCCCCGATTTATTCAACATGGTCTGACGAACCAGCCCGGCCATTAGTAGTTCCATGTTATAGGCGGCATTTACTTTATTGGCATATTTTCGTTCAATGGTTTCGCCCTGTTCGGTCATTCGGATAAGTCCGTTCATAGAAGAAACCGGTAGCGATTTTAAGAACCAGTGCGTTGGTCCGGCTCCGCGGCTGATGGTCCCTCCTTTGCCGTGAAAAAACCTGATTTGTACTCCATGTTTTTGTGCAATTTCTGAGAGTTTTACCTGTGCATGATACAAATACCAGGTGCTTGCCAAAATTCCCCCGTCTTTGTTGCTGTCGCTGTAACCAATCATCACATCCTGAACAGGTTTGGGTAAATTTTTTCGTTGCCGGATATATTCCAGACTGTTTTTTGTTACAGGATGGCTTAAGAATTCATCCAGAACATTGGGACTATCTTTTAAATCTTCAATGGTTTCGAATAGCGGAACAACCGGAAGCGGGCAAATTAAGCTTTTGTTATTGAATTTTGAAAGTCCGGCCTCGCGCACAAAAAGATATATCGTAAATAAATCGGTTGCATTGCGAGTCATGCTCACAATTAGCGAACCAAGTGATCTTTCAGAATAATTCCTGATATGCTTTTCAAGCGTACTAAAAGTTTTGACCACTTCGCGGGCTTTTTCCGAATCCAGCATATCGATTCGGCTCAAAAACGGGCGGTTGTGTGCCAGTTCTTCACGGATAAAAGCATCGTATGCGGTCTGGTTTTCAGAGAATGTTTCAAACTTATCAGGAAGGCTGGCTTTAATCATGTCGCGGAGGGCAAGTTCATAAAACCCGCTGTTTTGCCTTATATCGAGATGTGCCAGGTGAAAACCAAATACATTTAAATGGCGTAAAACTTTCTGAACATCTGAAACAGCAAGCGAACGGGCTCCAAACTCAATCAGTGCCTTTTTTAATAAAAGCAAATCTGCAATAGGTTCAGCCGAATTTTTGTAGGAAGAAGGTGTATCGTTTAGCTCAATTCCACCCGAAACATTTTCAGAAACAGGCAGTTTTTGATTAATAAGCCTCAGGTATGCTTTAAAAGGTTCAGCTGAATTTAAATTTGCAGAAATGCCCAGTTCTGTTTGCAATTCCTTTGTTCGTCTTTTAAAATTTTCAGAAAGACAATCATGGTTACAATAAATGCTCAATTTTTCGGAAAGTTCGTCAAGCATTGCCTTTAACACCAAGAAAGCATGAAGCCTGAAGATTTCAAGTGTTTTTCCTGTTACATCAGCAGTTACCAGCGGATGCCCGTCGCGATCGCCGCCCACCCAGTTGCCAAAGGTAAGCAGGGGAAAATTTTGAGTATCTTCCACCAATTTTGGATTGAATCCGGCCTTCCCCCAGGACTGTCTTAGTTTATAGTCGAGGTAGTGCAACATTTCCGGGAATACCTTATAAAAATAGTAAAGTACATTTTCAAGCTCGGACTCCACTGCAGGTTTTTCGATAAAAATTTCGCCAATAAACCATAGTTTATGCAAAATTTGCTTAATGTCGTGTCTAATCTCTTCCTGCTCATGCCTGGTGTACATAGAGTTTTCGCGTTTTACCAGCAACAGGTAGAGCTGCCGGTAAAGCGCCAGTACAACAGGCCTTTTTGATTCTGTTGGGTGAGCAGTTAAAACCGGTTCTGCATGTATTTGTTTTAGGTTTTGAGCAATGGTTTCCTCCTGAATTCCTTTTAATTTTAAATCATTGAAAATATTCCCCCACATCCCGCTCACGCTTTCCAAACCATTATTTTCCTGCCGGGCACGCCGGTTTTGAACTGCTCCGTTCACTTCAGCAAGGTTAAGCAACTGAAAGCTTATAGAAAACAAATGCAACAATTTTTCAGTGTTTTCGGCGCTAAATTCGGGTTCGTTCGCAGAAATCCAAGGCACTTGTTCTGCCAGTTCAACTTCGTTGTTTTCCTTTAGTACTTCAGAAAAACATTCAAGCAAAAATTCCAGGTCTCCGTAAGGTTTTCCAATTCGCTCTTTTACTTCATTCAGAAGATGTTTCATTTTAATGATTTTAAACTTTGGGAAATACTGTTTTAACTGGAAACAGTATTTTACATCATTTTGTTTTGACTATTTGAGTTTTACCGCTATTGCTCCTCAATTTTTACCTCAATTGTTTTTATAGATTCCCCAAATATTTGTTCGGCAATGCCAAAATCAGGTAAAAACTGCATCGCCATCCCCATCCTGAAATTTATATTTTTCCATTCCGGGAATGCTAAATGAACTGTATATTTTTTGCCCGTACTTTTTAACGCGTAAAAAGGGAAACTTATGATCTAAAAAAAAACGCGCAATGGCGGGATTATAAATGGTAATCATTTCAATTTTTTGTTTTACACCATACCATTTAATATACCGGGCAATTTCATCATTCAATTCCGGGGGATACTCGAAGAATAGCGTTTTCAGGTGGCCTTCGCGAACCGAAAATATAAAAGTTGCTGCCAATTTATTGTTTTGCCATACTTTTACTGTTTCATATTTGAAAGAATCGCTGCACGATGAAAACGGGTATTTAGCGGCTATCTTACCATTAATTTCTGAAATCCAGGGATTTTGAAATACCCAATTCCATTCTTTATCCCCTCTGGCAAAAAAATAGTTTTGATTGTTTTGAGCCAAAAGCCGGTACGTTTCTTCATCAGGAAATGAAAGGGTTTCAAAACGAATAATCGTGTTTTTAAAATAGCGGTAAAAAAGTATAATGAAATTGGAGTAACCGGCAATAAAGGCATCGACCAGCAAAAAGAAAAATGTTGAAACCCGGTTTTTTCGTGCACCAGCCAAAAGTTTCACAGTTTTGGGAAACAGGTAGGCACGCACTCCTTCAAACTGATGGATTGGTGAAAACCAACCAGTTTTTAAGTATAGTTTTTCTGAATCCGGCGCATAATTGGTGAACATTAATTTACCGTTCCAGGCAGCCAGGGCTTCTTCCAGCAATTTTTTTGAAAATCCTTTTCTCCGGAAATCAGAATGTACCCAATTTCCACTGCACCAGCCAAACCTGATTTTTTCATTTTGTGTTTGAATTTCACCGGCAAACAAACTACGGAATGCTATCAGTTTATTATCAACCAAAGCCAGAATCAACACAACATCTCCAGGTTTTCCGTGCGGATTTTCGAGATAGGATTTTGCACGTGAAGGGGAAATGGGAACATGCGAGAACTCCCTGAATTCATTACTTTCAACAAATGCTTTCAGCTCATCCAGCCTGATTTTCCTTATTTCAGGAGTTAATGTTTTACTGTGGCTTTTCCCATCCATTTTCGCAATTTGTAATAAATAAATTCGCCTTTCAGGTTTTGGACAAAATCACCTGGCTGCTCCATTGGATAGCGCTGAAAATGAAAATCAAATGCATCGTTTTTTACCCCGGCGGTTCCAAAAGTGATGTCGCAAATATGCTCATTTTTAACGGTTCTTAATACTGAAGCCGGAACACCATCATCTGTAAACGGAAATGAAAATGCTTTTATGGAAGGGTTCACCATTGTTTCCAAAATAGTCATACTTTTTTTAACCTCTTCAATTTGTGAGGCTTCTGAAATTTTCCAAAATTCAGGATGACTGTGGCTGTGAGCCCCGATTGTAAATCCTTTCTGAACCAGATTTTTAATTTGTGCTGTAGTTAAATACGGTTTTTGTTTGTTCAGAAAATCATCAAAATCGATATCAAGCAGAGTTGCTGCTTCATTTAAAATTTCAACCTGCGAAATGGTGGTTTGCAAAAGATTTTCAAAAGATAGGCCGTTTTTGCTCAGAAATTCAGTTGCATGATTGTTTGGATTTTCGCTTAACCGGCTTAAAACAAGACTTGCTTTGTATTTGTGAAAAAGCGCTCGGTTGTCAACAAAACCCGTATTCAAAAAAAACGTTGCAGGAATTCCCTTCCTTAGCAAAAGCGGGGCAGCAATTTCATAACACTCCCGAAGTCCATCATCAAATGAAAGATGAAACACTTTTTTTCCGTAATATTTTCCATTTTTAAGTTCTGCCAGTGAAACAGGCGTAAAATATTTCAGAAAAAAATCGAGTTCTTTTTCAAATTGTGCTGCATTCCGGTAAGAATAGTTAAGAATATGTGGCAATTTTTCGTTACTCACTACATGATAAAAAGGCAAAAAACAGGGTGTTTCTTGTTGGAAAAGCCAATTTTCAGAGAAAAAAGGACTCAGCATTTTACTGAAATTGCGTGGCCAGGTTCTCATCAGAAATCGCGTTTTAACCATTTTACGGGGAATGGCAACCGATTGACTTTCATTCGGTAATAGGTTTCGGGGGTAGCGCCAAAACCTTCAAAAAAACGGGCAACTCCGGGAAGCATGGAACCTTCAAAATCCAGTGTCAGGTTTTTGCCGGCAACGGATTTCAGAAATTGATCGATTAAAAGAAACATGGCCCGCATTTCTTTTCCTTCGCGGGTTGAAACGGCATTCATATAAATTATGCGGTCTTTCCACCGGAGGAAAAAAACCGCGGCGCACAAAACATTTCCAGGCGAGTAAACGCCAACAATCTCACCAAATCCTTTATACTGGCTGTATGCAATGATGCTTTTTAATTTTTGAAAAGTTGTTTTGGAAAGTTTAACGGCCAGGTTTTTTTGTTTCAATACCAAAAAATCTTCGAGGCTGATTCCTTCCACATAGTTAAGTCTGTAATTATTGGCTTTGGCAATATTACGGTGCGTGTTTTTTGAAAACCCTGTCACAAGATTATTGTATTCAGCACCAAGCAAAAGAAGAAAATTTTTTCGGGGAAAAAATTGTGCTCCATTCAAATTTTTAGGAGGGAAGTTACATGCGTTAAGCTGAAAATCAATGTATTTGTTTCTCCTTACAATTTCAGCATAAAACTTCATTGCAATTTCGTTATCGGGAGCAGGAAAGATTCCCAGTTGCTGACTGTAAACCGGCTGAAAGATATATTTTACCCCAAATTTCTTTTTAACAGGAATTGGCATAACAAACTCATAATTGCCCCACACCAATGCATCCCAAACAACAGCGGTGTGGTCGAGAAACCAGCTGGTGGCGTAAACGCGGTTGTTTGGCGCTTCGTTTATGCACTGGTTCCACTTCTCATAATCAATTTCGCTGTTTTTTAAATATGTAAGATTTCCTGTTTTAAACATCCGATAACTCAAAACCTAATTTATTCATTTTTTCAAAAACTTTGCGGTATCCTTTCCATTCCCCCTGGTCATTTACAGTTTCATTGTGCCAGATAACAGAAAATGTTCCGCCAACTGTTTTTACTTCCTGCATGAGTGATTCAATCTCCCTGATAGCTTCTTCGGGATTTAAATTCAAATAGTGGCGCAAGGTTACATCCATTACCTGAAACGGAACTATTTTCAGCGAAGTTACTGCTTCTTTTTTAACATCGTAGAAAAAATACGGGGTACAAATTCCTGCCCTGAAACCTGTTTTAGAAGCGTAGCCCATAGTATAATCCTCTAGTATCCCAACATTTAACAAACGCCTGTATGTTCGAGGAAATCTGAGTCGCAAAAAATGCTGCCGGCTTATTTTCACTTCAGCGCCGGTAATTTTTTCCAAACGTTCAATTTCTTTACTCAGTTTACCTTTTCCTTTCTTTTTACTTGAGGAATAGGAAGGATGAATACCCACAGTAAATTTATCGGCAGTATCGCAAATCAGCTTTTGAAATTTCCTGTTCTTCCATGCAATATTCCTGTCGTGTCGTTTTAAATCACCTAATAGAAAAAAGAACAAAACGTTATTTTCGTTGCCACTAAAAACTTCATTCAGGTATTTATAAGTATCATACGGGTCCTTCTCAATTCCTCGTAAAATACTCACTCTCTGATTAAATTCTGAAAACTTTCCTTTGCCAACGGCTTTGACCAATGCACCGATTGTGCGCCATAAACCTTTGTTGGAAATAGCCCAGGCATTGTCCACATCGATGGTTGGAAGAAAGTAAAATTTTGGTTCAGGAATCTGAACTACTGGAAATCGTTCTTTCAGAAGGTTTCCAAGCATCCGGGCCCAAATGTTCACAACCGGTTTTTTGAGCAAACCGTATTTTTCAAGAATGCTTTCAGATGCAGAATAACGGTTGTATTTTCCCTTTGGAAAATCGAGATACTCTTCGTATCGGGTAACCAGGTAAAACGAGGCTGCCAGCGGATCGAACGGCAAATCGGAATCCTTCGAACTTTCAAAAAAATACTTTTCGCCGTTATGCCAAACCGGTTGAATGTTGGGCTGAATAAGCGCTTTGCAGTGCATAAACCGGTGTGGCTTTATATACATTTCGTTGCCAAACTTCTCGTATGAGTAATTCAGTTTGGGCAATTCAGATTTTAAAAATTCAAAAGATTTAGTGGTAAATGAAACTTCATTCTGCAAAATGGTGGAAAAAATTAATCTTGAAATGTATTCAATCCGTGGATTTAATTCGTCGGTGTAGATTAATATCATAACGGCTTTGGATTTCTAATACAACAAGCCTTCGTCGGCAAGGCTAAGATAACGGTTTTGCCCGATTATGATGTGATCGAGCAAGGAAATATCCATTGTTTCGGCTGCTTGCTTTGTTTTCCGCGTTATTTTTAAATCGGCATCCGAAGCTTGCATTGTTCCCGAAGGATGATTATGACACAGAATAAGCGAAACTGCTAGCTTTTCCAATGCTGTTTTCAATATAATACGCACATCGATAACGGTTCCGGTCATTCCGCCCTGGCTAATTCGGAAATGGTCTATAATTTTATTTCCACGATCGAGCAGCAACACCCAAAATTCTTCGTGGTTGAGATCGCCCAAAAGGGGCATAAAAAAATCGGCGACATCTTTGCTGCTGGTAATTTTCTTTTTTACAAACACATCAGCATCTTTGCGCCGTTTGCCCAGCTCAAGTGCCGCCACAATAGAAATCGCTTTGGCCTCGCCTATTCCTTTAAATGTTTTCAGATAATCAATTCCTTTTCGGCCCAAATCGTTAAGGTTGTTGTTCACAGAGGTTAAAATACGCCTGCCCAGTTCAACTGCTGTTTCGTCGAGATTACCTGAGCCAATGAGGATGGCAATCAGTTCGGCATCGGATAACGAACGGGAGCCTTGCGAAAGCAATTTTTCACGTGGCCGGTCTTCAACTGCCCATTCTTTAATTTTTAATTTTTTGTAATCGCTCATTTAATTGGAGTTTCCTAAAAATAAACATTTTTCCAAAAAAATAGTGCAGGCAGCAAAATTTTAGCCACGAAAAAAGCCTCTCCGAAACCGAAGAGGCCTTAACCATATCATGAAAAATTCTCTACTACAAATTATTTACCTGAACTGCCAGTTTCGATTTCAGATTGGCTGCTTTGTTCTTATGAATAATATTCTTTTTGGCCAGCCTGTCTATCATTGAAGCTACCTTAGGATAACTTTTTGCGGCTTCTTCCTTATCGGTTTCGTTTCGCAGTTCTTTTATTGCGTTACGGGTTGTTTTGGCGTAATACCTGTTGTGAACCCGTGCTTTTTCGTTTTGCCTTATTCTTTTTAAAGCTGACTTGTGATTTGCCATTTCTTTATTTTAAAATCCTTAAAAAATTTAAGTAGCCCGTAGGGGATTCGAACCCCTGCTACCAGGATGAAAACCTGGCGTCCTAACCCCTAGACGAACGGGCCTTCCTTAATGTTTCCCCTAATTTTGGGACTGCAAAAATACTTCATTTTTGTTATTCACCAAATTTTCTTTTAAAATTTTTGCAATGGTGATATTTTTTTTGGTTGATGTTAATCTTTTGTATCAAAAAGTCCTGAAAACCAAGAATCCAGAGATTTTACCGATGTTAACGCAATTCAAAGTTCTGTCCAAGGTAAACCCGCCTAACGTCTTCGTCGTTGGCTAAATCGTGAGCTGATCCGGCTTTCATAATAGAACCTTCAAACAGCAAATATGACCGATCGGTAATGGTAAGGGTTTCGTGCACATTGTGGTCGGTAATGAGCACTCCAATGTTTTTCTCTTTCAGCTTCATCACAATCTGCTGAATGTCTTCCACGGCAATGGGATCAACTCCCGCAAAAGGTTCATCCAAAAGAATAAATTTTGGATCGATGGCCAGTGCACGGGCAATTTCTGTACGGCGACGTTCCCCACCTGAAAGCTGAATTCCTTTGCTTTTTCGAATGTGCTGTAACCCGAATTCGGTTAACAAGGTTTCCACTTTCTCGCGTTGATATTCTTTGCTGTAATTGGTCATTTCCAAAACAGCTTTTAAATTGTCTTCTATGCTTAGTTTCCTGAAAACAGAAGCCTCCTGAGCCAGGTAACCGATTCCTTTCTTGGCACGTTTGTAAACGGGCAAGCGGGTAATATCTTCGCTATCCATAAATATTTTTCCCGACAACGGTCGAATTAATCCGACAATCATATAAAAAGATGTTGTTTTTCCTGCACCGTTTGGCCCAAGCAAACCAACAATTTCACCTTGTTTTACGTCGAAACTTACTCCTTTAACTACCGTGCGTTTCCGGTATTTTTTTACTATATTTTCTGCTCGAAGAATCATGGGAACAAATAACGTAATTTATTGGGAGACTTATATTTCATCCAATTCTTTTTCACGTTTTTTAACGACACGCTTCGAAATCAGAATTCCAATTTCATAAAGAAAAAATAACGGGAAAAACACCATAATCTGGCTAAAAATATCTGGCGGGGTAATAATTGCTGACAGCAGCAACATCACCACATAGGCATGTTTCCGGTAGGTTTTCATAAACTGGGGCGTAAGCAAACCAACTTTACTGAGAAAATATGAAAAAATGGGAATTAAAAACACAACTCCGGCAGCCAGCGATATGGACGTAACCGAGCCAATATAGGAACGCAGGTTGATTTGGTTGGTTACTTCTCCACTAACATTGTAGGTTCCTAAAAAATGAACCGAAAGGGGAACAATTAAAAAGTAACCAAAAAGAATTCCCATGATAAACAACACCGAAGTGAAGAAAACGGCTCCCCCTGCATATTGTTTTTCGTTTTCGTATAAGGCAGGTTTAATAAATCGCCAGAATTCATAAAAAACCACAGGTGCTGAAATGATAAAACCCACAATTATGGAAACCCAGATATGGGTCATAAACTGACCTGCAATTTTTATACTAATTAACTCCAGTGGTTTTTGGTTAATTCGTAAAGCATCGGTCCCGACCCAATCGGCCAAACGGTCAAACATGCGGTTTGTCCAGAAATCGGGTGTTCGCGGATTTAAAATAACTGTATTAAAAATAAAGTCTTTCATTATAAAAGCTATAACAGCAAATACCATTATAGCCAGGGCAGATCGTATAATATGCCATCGCAATTCTTCCAGGTGCTCCAGAAACGACATTTCGGCGTAAGCAGTTTTCATGCCCTTCTTTTTCCTGCCCTTTTTTTTCTTTCCGCTTTGCTCTTCTTTGTTGGTATCCTCGCTCATTAATCCTGATTTTAAAAAACTCCACAAATATAAATACTTCCTGCTATTCGCACCTTTTTCAAACCCGCATATTTAATTGTTTGCATTTAAATCATAAAAAAAGTAAAAAAGTATTGTCATTTTTCTTACTTTTAATAATTTAGGATTCGCGAAAAAAAAAGAAGGAATTTAGGGAGAAGAGTTTTATGAATAAAAATATTTCAGTAACCGATTACCTGCAGCAATATTTTGGTTTCGACCGTTTTAAAGGCCAGCAGGAAGAAGCGGTAAAAAGCGTTCTGGAAGGTAAAAACACTTTTGTTTTAATGCCTACGGGCGGCGGTAAATCTTTAATTTACCAGTTACCTGCACTTTTGCTTGAGGGTACTGCCATTGTTATTTCACCTCTTATTGCGTTAATGAAAAACCAGGTGGATTCAATCAGGGGAATGCAAACCGAAGACTATGTTGCGCATTTCCTGAATTCATCATTATCAAAGGCAGCTATTCAGGAGGTTAAAAACGATGTACAGGCTGGTCGTACAAAATTATTGTATGTAGCACCCGAATCGTTAACAAAAGAGGAAAACATAGAATTCCTGAAAAACATCAAAATATCGTTTTACGCCATTGATGAAGCTCATTGTATTTCGGAGTGGGGACATGATTTCAGGCCTGAATACAGGCGCATCAGGCCCATAGTTGAAGAAATTGGCCCTGCACCCATTGTTGCATTAACAGCAACAGCAACTGCCAAAGTTCAACACGATATTCAAAAAAACCTGGGCATTCTCGAAGCTGAAGTTTATAAAGCTTCATTTAACCGGGCAAACCTCTATTATGAAGTCAGGCCAAAAGTAAAACCCGAAGCCCAGATTATCCGGTTCATCAAACAAAACGAAGGAAAATCGGGGATTATTTATTGCCTGAGCCGCAAAAAAGTAGAAGAAATTGCAGAAACCCTGCAGGTTAACGGAATTAAAGCGCTGGCTTATCATGCTGGAATGGATGCAGCCACTCGTTCCGGTAATCAGGATAAATTTTTAATGGAAGACGTGGATGTAATTGTGGCCACCATTGCTTTCGGAATGGGAATAGACAAGCCCGACGTACGTTTTGTTATCCACTACGATATTCCCAAAAGCCTTGAGGGATATTACCAGGAAACCGGACGTGCCGGACGAGATGGTGGTGAAGGCCAGTGCGTCACTTTTTACAGTTACAAGGACATTCAAAAACTGGAAAAATTTATGCATGGCAAACCGGTTGCCGAACAGGAAATAGGGAAACAGCTTTTGCTCGATACCGTTTCTTATGCCGAATCAGCTATTTGCCGGCGAATTATTTTACTTCACTATTTTGGAGAAACCTATGCCCAAAAAAACTGCGGAAATTGCGACAATTGCCTCAATCCGAAAGAACAAATGGAAGCTAAAAATGAGGTAGTCAGGGCATTGAATGCCATATTGGAAGTAAATGAAAAATACAAAGGTGAACACATCGCCAACATCCTCATTGGAAACAAAACCGCAGCCATCAAATCGTTTAAACACTACACCCTGAAATCATTTGGTGCCGGAAAAGACCATGATGAACGATTTTGGAATGCAGTTTTCAGACAATCAATGATTAATGGATTGATTAACAAGGACATTGAAAACTATGGATTATTAAAAGTAACGCCTAAAGGACACGAGTTCCTGGAAAATCCAAGCAGTTTTATGCTCGTGAAAAATCATGAATACGAAGAAGACACAGATTCTGGTTCCGCCGGTGCACCTTCAGGAGCAACAGGCGGAGATCCGATATTATTTTCCATGTTGAAAGATTTACGAAAAAAAGTAGCCAAACGAAAAAATCTTCCACCATTCGTAATTTTCCAGGATCCTTCGCTGGCCGATATGTCCATTCAATATCCGGTTTCGTTTGAAGAACTGCAAAAAATTCAGGGAGTTGGTCAGGGAAAAGCCCGCAGGTACGGGCAAGAATTTGTTGACCTGATAAAACAATATGTGGAAGAAAACGAAATTGATCGCCCCGACGATTTTATTGTCAGATCTGTAGCCAATAAATCGAAAATGAAGGTCTTCATTATTCAAAGTATCGACCGCAAAATATCATTCGACGACATTGCCAACTCAAAAGGCGTTGATGTAAAAGATGTAATATCGGAAGTGGAAGCCATTGTTAATTCAGGCACAAAACTCAATATCGACTATTATGTAAACGATGTACTCGACGATGAGCACCAGGAAGAAGTATTCGACTATTTTCGTGAAGCAGAAGACGATTCGATTGAAAAAGCTTTGGCAGAACTTGGTGAAGATGAATACTCGGAAGAAGATGTCAGGCTAATGCGTATTAAATTTCTTTCCGACATGGGTAATTAGGCCGTTTTAGATGAATTCACCAAAAATTTCCCATAACCTGAAAATTGTTAACTTTGCACCACTTTTTTTTAACGATTAAATTAGTTGAAACAGATGACAATAGCAGTAAACGAAAAACTTAAATACAAAATTGCTGATATAAAACTGGCAGATTTTGGCAGAAAAGAGATTGACATTGCAGAAAAAGAGATGCCGGGATTAATGGCAATTCGCAAAAAATTCGGCCCCGACAAACCCCTCAGCGGAGCACGGATTATGGGGAGTTTACACATGACTGTGCAAACGGCAGTTTTAATAGAAACCCTGGCAGAATTAGGGGCAGAAGTGCGTTGGGCAAGTTGTAACATTTTTTCAACCCAGGACCACGCTGCCGCGGCCATTGCCGAATCGGGAATTCCGGTATTTGCATGGAAAGGCGAAACGCTTGAAGAGTACTGGTGGTGCACGGAACAGGCACTTGATTTCGGCGATGGGAAAGGTCCGCACCTGATTGTTGACGACGGTGGAGATGCAACCCTTATGGTTCATCGCGGGTACGAAGCCGAAAAGGATGCATCACTTCTCGACATTCCTGTAGATGGAGAAGATGAAGAAGAACTGAATAAAATTCTGAAACGAATTCTGAAAGAAACACCCTCACGTTGGCGCGATGCAGCTAAAGATTTAAAAGGCGTTTCAGAAGAAACAACAACAGGAGTTCATCGCCTTTATCAAATGAAGGACGAAGGCAAACTGCTTTTCCCAGCGATAAATGTTAATGATTCAGTTACCAAATCAAAATTTGACAATTTGTATGGTTGCCGCGAGTCACTGGCTGACGGAATTAAACGGGCAACCGATGTAATGATTGCCGGGAAAGTTGTAGTAGTTGCAGGGTATGGAGACGTGGGCAAAGGTTGCGCAAAATCAATGCGCGGATATGGAGCCCGTGTTGTTGTTACCGAAATTGATCCCATTTGCGCCTTGCAGGCAGCCATGGAAGGTTTTGAAGTAAAAACAATGGAAGCTGCATTGGAAGAGGGAAATATTTATGTAACCACAACCGGCAACAAAGATGTGATTACTGCTGAACACATGTCGAAAATGAAAGATCAGGCCATAGTATGCAATATCGGCCATTTCGACAATGAAATTCAGGTAGCCAAACTTCACAAATGGCCCGGAATTAAAAAGTTGAATATTAAACCGCAGGTGGATAAATTTACATTTGAAGACGAACACAGTATTTACCTGCTTGCCGAAGGCCGTTTGGTGAACCTTGGATGTGCAACCGGTCATCCTTCGTTTGTTATGAGTAACTCGTTTACCAACCAGTCGCTCGCACAAATCGACCTCTGGCAAAACGATTACGAAATTGATGTGTACCGGCTACCCAAGAAACTCGATGAAGAAGTAGCACGGCTTCACCTTGAACAACTGGGTGTAAAACTTACCACATTATCTGATGAGCAGGCTAAATACCTTGGCGTACCAAAAGACGGC
>JAZBNQ010000267.1:0-6479 GCA_036350775.1 Mariniphaga sp. | reverse complement strand
AGTGGGTAAGCTACCTGTGTCGCACCGCTACAACCGCCTACCCTTGCTGCCTTCCGACCCTGGGGGAATTCAGCAGGAGCTGGTCGCACAGGACTTACCCGGCTGCAAAAGTAGAAAATTTTAATTTCCCGGCAAATTTCCCGTCAAATAAACATATATTTGCATCAAACTTTACCTTATAAAAACAATTTGTCATGGAAGAAAAACCTGTATCTCTTTGGAAATCATCAATTACTTATGGCCTTTATTTGGGCATCGTTCTAATTCTCGTTTCGGTTGCTTATTATGCCACCGGAAATACTTTTGCCAAATCGGCACAATGGGTTAGCTACGGCGTAATGATTGCCGGTGTAATTTTAGCGCAACTCAGCTACAGGAAAGCCCTTGGTGAAGTAATGACATACGGCCAGGCACTGGGAATAGGTGTACTTACAATGGTTTTTGCCTCTGTAATTTCCGGATTTTACACTTACTTACTTTATGGAGTGATTGACCCCTCATTGCAGGAACAACTGCGGTTGTCCATTGAGGAGCAAATTGTAAGGCAGGGGAATGTTCCAGAGGAACAAATTGATATGGCAGTTGAAATGGCTGCAAAATTTCAAAAGCCAGCCATAATGTTCGTTATGGCAATATTTGGCGGTGCCTTGGTTGGTCTGGTTATTTCACTCATCACTTCCATTTTTACCCAGAAAAAACCAAAAGAAGATTTTTCGGAATAATACAGCAGTAAATATTAAATAATGGATATTTCCATAGTTGTCCCTTTGTTTAACGAAGAAGAATCGTTACCTGAACTGGTGCAATGGATAAATAGAGTAATGACCGATAATCATTATTCCTATGAAATTATTATGATTGACGATGGAAGCAAGGACAAATCGTGGCAAGTAATTGAAAGGCTTCAGCATGAAAATCAAAATATTAAAGGAATAAAATTCAGGCGCAACTACGGAAAATCTGCTGCACTTTATTGCGGGTTTGATGTGGCGAAAGGCGATGTGGTAATTACCATGGATGCTGATTTGCAGGACAGTCCGGATGAAATACCCGAACTTTTCCGGATGGTAAAAGAAGAAGGCTACGATTTGGTATCGGGCTGGAAAAAGAAACGCCGCGATCCGATCCTGACTAAAAACCTGCCGAGTAAATTTTACAACTGGACCGTTCGACGGATGTCTGGCATAAAATTACACGACATGAACTGCGGGCTGAAAGCTTACCGCAAAAATGTGGTAAAAAGCATAGAAGTTTATGGTGAAATGCACCGGTACATTCCGGTTCTGGCCAAATGGGCGGGATACAATAATATAGGCGAAAAGGTAGTTGTGCACAGCGAACGGAAATATGGTGTAACCAAATTCGGGATTGAACGGTTTATTCGCGGTCCGCTTGATCTGCTCTCCGTAATGTTTATATCACGGTTTGTAAAACGCCCCATGCATTTTTTCGGAATACTTGGTATTTTAATGATTATTATTGGTTTGGCTGCAGCAATTTGGCTTGGGGTTGAAAAAATTATTCAATTGCAACATGGAATAGTTGGCAACCTGGTTACCGACAGCCCTTATTTTTATATTGCACTTACTGCTATGATTATTGGAGCTCAGTTTTTTCTCGCAGGTTTTCTGGGCGAATTGATTTCGCGCAGTTCTACTGACCGCAACAAATACCAGATTGACGAAACCACGTTTCAATAAATTTATCCATCAATTACCCGGGGAGGGGGGGGTGAACCATATGAATATTACCGAATAAGAATCTAAACCATAAAACGACTGTTCCCTGAAATTTCTGTTAGTGCCGATTTGTATTCCGAAATTAGATTTTCCATAATGGTTTTTACCGGTAATATTTGCTGAATTTCTGCAGAAACCTGTCCAATTTCGAGTTCCCCGTTTTCAAGATCTCCCTCAAAAATTCCTTTTTTGGCTCGCCCTCTACCAAGTAACCTGATTAATTCTTCGGCTGAGGCACCTTGTTTTTCAGCTTCGTTCACCTGTTCAAAAAAAGCATTTTTTACCAAACGAACCGGTGCCAGTTTTTTCAATGCCAGTTTTGTTCCACCTTCACCCAATTTCAGAATATGCTGTTTGAATGCCTGATGTGCTGATGATTCTTCTGAAATAGCAAACCGGGAACCGATCTGAACCCCGTCGGCGCCAAGAATCATAGATGCCAGCATGGCTTGACCTGACCCTATTCCTCCAGCTGCCAGTAAAGGCAAACTGGTTGCTTTTTTAACGGAAGGAATTAAAGCCAGGGTTGTAGTTTCTTCCCTTCCGTTATGTCCGCCTGCTTCGAAACCTTCGGCCACTATGGCATCCACTCCGGCAGCTTCACTTTTTTCAGCAAATGCTGAACTCGAAACTACATGAACTACAGTAATCCCTTTATCTTTCAACCAGCCTGTCCATTTTTTTGGGTTGCCTGCCGAAGTGAACACTATTTTAACTCCTGTTCGGGTAATAATTTCCATAATACGTTCGGTTTCAGGATAAAGTAAAGGTACATTCACACCAAAAGGATTACTGGTGGCTGCCTGTGTTTTTAGAATATGGTTCTCAAGGTTCTCAGGATGCATAGAACCGGATCCGATTAAACCCAAACCACCGCAATTGCTAACTGCCGAAGCCAGTTTCCAGCCAGAACACCAAACCATTCCTCCCTGAATAACTGGATATTTTATATTGAATAATTCACAAATTCTGTTCATAAAAAATGGAGTTTTACTGTCGAACTAAAATGTTGGGGAAATTAACTATGCTTATTAAGGCTTTCTTCCAGTAATTCAATTAAAACTTCACGCGAAATTCTTCTTTTGATATCTCCCTCATCGACAAAAGATACAGAACCACGTTCTTCTGAAACTATAATGGCAACAGCATCAGTATTTTCAGTTATCCCAATAGCAGCTCTGTGCCTAAGTCCCAATGTTTTATCCACATCGCGCTGGGTAAGCGGAAGAATGCAGCCGGCAGCAACAATTATATTGTTTTTTATAACAACTGCACCATCGTGCAAGGGTGTATTTTTAAAAAAAATTGTTCGTAAAAGCGAAGAAGAAATCTGGGCATTCAGCATTTCTCCGGTTCTGATTTGATCAGCCAACTCAGAAGTACGGGCAATCACAATCAGTGCACCGGTTTTCGATTTGGAAAGAGAAAAACATGCGTCAGCAAGAATTTCAATCTGTTCTTCTTCAACTGTTCTTCCTTTGCTGGTTCCAAAAAGTTTATCAAGCGATAAAACCCTGTTTACATTGTAATTGGTGCCAATAAACACTAAAAATTTTCGTATTTCAGGATGAAAAACAATAATTAACGCCAACACCCCAACCCCGATAAACTGCCCCATAATGGAACCAAGCAACTGCATGTTCAGCGCTTTTACTATGAGCCAAAGTAAATAAAGTGAGAATAATCCGATTACAATATTAAAAGCAACTGTACCTTTAATTAACCGGTAAAGTTGGAAAAGCAATAATGCCACCAGGAATATATCAAGAATATCAAGAAACCGTATAGTAATAAATAATGGCATCAGACTACAGTTGATTTTAAGGCTTTCAGAATTTCGATAGCTTCCGCAGCCTCTTTAACATCATGTACCCTCAAAATATCGGCTCCGCCTAAAAGTGCCATTGTATTTACAACAGTTGTTCCATTCAGGGCTTCTTCTGGTTTAATTCCCAACCACTTCCAGAGCATTGATTTTCGGCTGAGGCCAACCATTACAGGGAGTTGAAAAACTTTAAATGAATCGAGCCGGTTAAGTAAATCGTAGTTATGCTGTATGTTTTTGCCAAAACCAAAACCAGGATCGATAATGATATCTTTTACCCCACATTTTGTAAGCTTTTTTACACGCTCACTCAACCAGGTAGATATTTCTTTTACAACATCATCATAATAGGGTTCTTCCTGCATATATTGAGGTGTGCCCTGAATATGTGTAAGCACATACGGGACATTCATTTTCCCAATGGTTTCAAACATTTTCGAATCGAGTGTTCCCCCCGAAATATCATTTACAATAATAGGCCCTATTTCATCAATGACCCGAACTGCAACCCAGCTTCGAAATGTATCAACAGAAAGCGGAATATCCGGAAAATTTTTTCGTATGGCATGAATCGCTGGCAATAAACGTTCAAGCTCAGTTTTCGTGGAAACAAGTTTAGACCCGGGTCTTGTTGATATGGCGCCCACATCAATAAATGATACTTCTTCTTTTACCATTTTTTCAACCCACGAAAGCAGCACTTTTTCATCAGTAAGTTTTCCACCATCGTAGAAAGAATCGGGTGTGACATTCACGATCCCCATAACCACCGGTTCAGAAAAATCGATCAATTTGCCACCCAGATTGATTGAATTTTTCCTTTTGAGGAACTTACCCGCAGACTGGGTAATCAGCATATGCAAAATGTTTTATGGTTACACAATTCAGTTGTACAAATGTATAATAAAACCCTTCAAGTTGCTCAATTTTTCCTATTTTTATCCCTCTTTTTAAAACAAACATGGAAAAAACAAATCAACAGTACGATGCGGTTATTGAGACTTGCCGGTCGGTTTTTACACATAAAATGAGTGATTATGGTACTGCCTGGAGAATTTTGAGGCCCAAATCGCTTACAGACCAGATATATATTAAAGCTAGCCGCATCAGAAGCATTGAAGAAAAAGGGATTTCAAAAGTAAATGAAGGCATCCGCCCTGAATTTATTGGCATTGTAAATTATGCCATAATGGGATTAATACAACTGGAACTTGGCCCATCAGAACTTGAACTCGATAAAGAAAAAACACTTGGCCATTACAACAAATATTTTCAAACTGCAAAATCACTGATGCAAGACAAAAACCACGACTATGGCGAGGCATGGCGTGAAATGCGCGTGAGTTCCTATACCGATTTAATTTTGATGAAACTGAAACGCACCAAACAAATTGAAGATAATGAGGGTAAAACTACCGTTTCAGAAGGAATTGATGCCAATTATCTTGACATGATCAATTATGCTGTTTTTGCCCTGATAAAAATCGACTTTGAAAACGCTAAATAACAAATTTCTCTATGAAGATTATAAAACATTTGGCCCGAATACTGGTAGGTATTACATTTATTTTTTCTGGTTTTGTAAAGGGAATTGACCCATGGGGCTCTGCTTACAAATTTACAGATTACTTTAACGCCATGCATTTGGAATGGTTGCAATGGGCCGCTTTGCCATTGGGTATTATCCTTTCCTTCGCTGAATTTGCCATTGGTGTAGCATTGCTTTTTAATACCTTCCTGCGCTTTTTTTCGTGGCTGGCCCTTCTATTCATGATATTTTTTACCGGACTAACACTTTGGATTGCCATTGAAAACCCGGTTACCGATTGCGGATGTTTTGGCGATGCCCTGGTTATTTCAAACTGGGAAACATTTTATAAAAATCTGATTCTGATAGTGCTTACTGTTATAGTATTTATATACCGGAAAAACATAAAAGGATTGCCGGGCAAAAAAACCGGACTTACATTAGCTGTGCTTTCGGTGGTTATCTATTCATTTATTGTTTTTCATTCATACAACCACTTGCCTGTTTTCGATTTCAGACCATATAAAGTGGGCGTGAATATTCCGGAAGCCATGGCAACACCTGCCGATGCACCGCAGGATGTATATGAAAATATTTTTTACTATAAAAACAAAAACACTGGCGAAGTGGAGCAGTTTACAGAAGAAAACTATCCGTGGCAAGATACCATCAACTATGAATTCCACGATATGGAATCGAATTTAATTCAGGAAGGTTATGATCCGCCAATCCACGATTTCAGAATTGAAACCCCTGAAGGTGATGACATTATCGATTTCTTTCTGTATGACGACAATTACGTGTTTATGCTGATTGCGTACGATTTAAAGAAATCGAATACAAAATCACAGGAGGAAATCAATACACTGGTGCACTGGGCAATGGATGAAGGCATGACTTTCATTTGCCTCACCTCTTCTCTGCCCGAACAATCGGCTGAGTTTGCTGAAGAACACGGGGCTCCGTATGAATTTTTTAATACCGATGAAATCACTTTAAAAACCATCGTGCGATCAAATCCGGGACTGATGGTTTTAAAAAATGGCACCATTATAGCCAAATACCATTACAACGATATTCCCACGCCGGAAGATTTTAAACAGGAATTCATCAATAAATAATTAATTATAATTATCAATATAAAAACGTTACCGGAAATTCGGTTGAAACATTTAATTTTGCAATAGAAATTTATTCGTAATAAACTAAATATCAGAGAAATGAGAAAGAAAATAGTAGCAGGAAACTGGAAATGCAACACCAATGTAGAAGAAGGAATTGCCTTGGCCAAAGCGGTTGACACACTGGTAGCCAAAGAAGCTTCCGAAGATGTGGTAGTTGTGCTGGGCGTTCCGTTCACCCACCTAACCAAAGTAGTTGAATCAGT
>JAZBNQ010000266.1:0-3028 GCA_036350775.1 Mariniphaga sp. | reverse complement strand
TCCCTCCCGGTGGATAAAAAACAACCTTTCTTTTAAGTGCATGCATAATAAGTTTACCGCTTGATACTTTTGCATCGCGAGGGCCAATAATAAATGTTGGTGCAACTACTATTGCGGGGAAATTGTTTTTCTCAACTTCTTCTAAAACCATTTGTTGCGCTAAATATTTACTGTAGGCATAACCCGACTTTTTTAACCATGGCATAAATCCTTTTGACTCATCCCCCGGATTTTGAACTGTGCCATTAGTAAAACAGTTGGCTGTACTAACATAGATAAATCGTTTAATATTGTTTAGTTTACTTAGTTGGATTAAAACTGATGTAGAATCAATATTAATTTTTTTATATGCATCCAAATTACTCGGACTTTGCTTTGTGTTAGCTGCACAGTGAACAACGTAATCGCTTCCGGCAATAGCTTTTTCAACCTCCAACCTTTTGGTGATGTCACATTCGACAATTTTACATTTAATCCCATTTAATGCCAGAACATTACTATTTTTTCGGACAACAGCAACCACATCATAACCTTGTTTTGAAAGTCGGTCTGCTACATTTGATCCTAAAAGACCATTTGCCCCGGTAACTAATACTTTTTCTTTATGCTGCATGGTGATATGGTTTTTCAATTTTTAATTCTTTTTTTACTGATTTCTTAAAAATAATTAGCTGAAGCCAGATGGGGCATAGCTTAAAAAACAACCAGCTCAATTTATTCATAAAACCGGGAATAATGAGTGAATCTCCTTTAAACATTTGTCTTACGCAAATTGCTGCTGTCTTTTCTGGTGAAAGTATTGTCGCTTTAATTAACCGATTATGATTATTGATTCTTAAAGAAACATCTTTGTTGGTTGCCATTCCTCCCGGATGAGCGACACAAACGTAAATTCCTTCATGCTTTAATTCTGCATTCAACCCTCTGGAAAACGAGTAAACAAATGCTTTTGAAGCAGGGTATACCGTTTTATATGGCATTGGTCCAAAAGAAGCCATACTTGCAATATTCAAAATATATGATTTTGCATTCGTTTTAAGATTAATGATAAGTTTATGAGTTAGTTGAACCAAAGCTCTTATATTAAGGAATAGTATGTCATCAACATATTTTGAAGACACGTTTTGAAAGGAATTACTACCACCTATACCTGCATTGTTTATAAGAGCCTTAATTTGAAAATTATCATTAATCCAATTTGCTGTTTGCTCCAATTGACAAGGATTGGTTAAATCAACTTCTTTGCATTTAACATCGATTTTATATTTGTTTTGAATTTCGTTTCCAAAGCTTTTCAGCTTTTCATTTGGTAGTGAAATTAGAATTAGGTTTAAATTCATTTTTGCACATTCAATGGCCATTGCTTTTCCTAAACCTGAACTGGCGCCTGTTATTACTGTGTAGTTTTTGATCTGGGTCGGTTCTTTTTTCAATGAGATTTTTTTCATGGCATTTCTTTTAAGAATTCGTTTGACAATCAGATATGAAATTGCTGCGGTTACAATACCAGAAATACATCCTCCCAGCGTTAAAGAAATAAAAACGTCGAAACCTGAATTTATTACGGTATTGATGAATCCAAAACTCAATTTATCAGGCATTGTAAATTCTGGATTTAATCCTAATATTCTTTTCCCCATCCAAAAATTGAAGGCAAATACAAAAAGTCCTGTTGCCAGATTAGTATTAAATACAGCAAAACACGCTGATTTGCGATTTAATCTAAATATGCTTGAGAAAATTAAAGCAACCATCATTTGAAAACCAGGGATTGGCATCATGCCAATGAATGAGCCTAACGCAAATCCTCGTGCTATAGATTCAGGCTCATCTGTGATTTGCCTAATCTGGTTAAATCCGTTTATAATTTTTTGCAATGGCTTCATTTTCAGATTGATTTATAAGTGTTTCAAATGATTTAATAAGCATTCGCTGTAGTATTGGGTCCTGAATAAAGCGTGGGAACATTGGTTTTGTATATGAAGTGGAATGAAACTTTACATGCGTTATATTGTCACTCACTGATTCTAAAATCCAATAGCCTGAATAATTGTTTATTCTTGCAATATTTTTTTCAGGTGGAAGATACCTGGGCACAGATTCTATTGTTATGATTGTTTTATTATCAAGCTGTTCAACCGAGTATTTCGCAATTAAATCTTGCTGGTTAAATGGTTTAGGAATATCAAATAGGCTGTACATTATCCAGCTGCTCGAAGTTTGTTCAATATTTTTACACCGCTTAACACCAACAGACCAGTTTTGGAAATTACTTTCTGTATTAAGGTTTCTAATAATCGCTTCAGAAGGTGCATTTACCGTAAATAGAGCTCTTAATTCCCGCGTTTTAAGTGTGTCGCCTAAACAAACCCATCTATATTGCAGTTCAACATTTTCATTCTTTCTTGCAGTTTCCCATTCACTCAATATTTGTTGGCTAAAGGTTGGGTAAGAAATAAATGATAAGAGAATGATTAATGCTTTCATTATTTAATATTTTCTGTCAAAATTATTGCTGAAAGCATTGTTACACAGGGGAAATCTGGTGAATTGATATATAAGTTTGTGAGTTGTATATAATAACGGTTGAATTGTGATTGGAAGAAATCAAATTATATTACATGAATTTGATAGATATATATGAATTTTAGGTGCAATCAACATTACTGATTTTTACTAATTACCTTTTCAGGAATGAACAAAAGAAGAACGAGAATACGAATCTTTTTTTCACACTGTCGTAAACATAAAATGCATTATTCTTTCGAAAATCGTGGTATTAACTTTGGAAATTCATAAATTTAACCTTCAGAAGTTCTTTGATGCAGCGAGTGTTTTTCGAGGTGTAAAATTCGGGAACTACGGCAAAATATATATTTCAATAACTTGATTTAAAGCATATTACATCTTGGGTTCAAGTCCTACCTGGGGAGCCAGACAGGACAAGAGGTCATTTTCGACCTCTTTTTTTGTGTCCTTATACTTCTGGAATCCTTATCTGATAATAGATTCACAATTACATCCTTTT
>JAZBNQ010000265.1:0-15268 GCA_036350775.1 Mariniphaga sp. | reverse complement strand
GAACCTTCTACGGTAAACTTCCAGAAGTCTGTTTTTTCAATATACGCATCGAAAAATACCTTGTCGTTTTCGTATAACTTACGTCCCCGGTTTATCACATCCGCTGAGGTGAAAAAGGTAATGTGCCTTTTGATGTGTTCTTTTATATAATAGTTGTCGGTACTCATTTAATTACTGTTTAAATGCCTGAACAGAAAACTGAAAAAATGAATGTTCAATTATACGGTTTTTGTGTTTTTGCATAAAAAATGCAATTTGTATTTTATCCGGTTTTTTATTAACGCACAAATTGTTTTTACAAATGGCTGCTTAAATTTTATGGTTACGCCGCCGGTTTTTTTTTGTTTATCTTGATTTTGTTCATAAATTCTTCCTTTTGCAAAATAAACTGCGGGCAGAATTCGGTTTTATCCGTTTTTTGCCGCTTTCCGGCCAGTACCCTTTTGCCCTGCCAGGTATATTTTTTATGTTAAAATGCTCTCTTGAGCTAAGCAATTGCGTTTTGTTTTCCGCCCGCACCAGGCAGGCATACGGAAACTTTTATCATTCAAAAGTTCCTTTGCCACAATGCAAATAAATAGCTAAGTATTTTTTCCATCGCAAATATGATAACTATCTGAAATTAATTGTCACAGGATTTATTAAGCGTATGCATACACTTGTGGATTGTAACCCGGAAGAAATAGTCTAAATACAGCCCGATTCGGTTATACAAAAGTAAGGTACAAAGGTTGACCTTCTTTTATTTTTTTAAACAAATAGAGGCTGCATTTCTGCAACCTCTTGCTATTTTGAGCGAGAAACCCCGACAAATTTCGGGACAGGCAGGACTTCCCGTCTGGCCGCGTAGCCTGACAGGGAATCCTCAACCCTGACCTTTATAAGCCCAATTTTTTTTTAACCTCCGCTTTCCTGCGGATGTCTTATAATACTTTTCCTATTTCCTTGCATCAGCTAGGGTACCAACTTTTTCCATATACAAAAGTTACCGGGGAAGGTGGCTGCTGGTAAATTTTGATTTTCCTCTGTTGTGTGTTATCCCCAATTTACCAGTTTGTTTCGTTTCTTATCCTGTGCAGTAAAAGCCAGAATCCTTTGAACTTAGAAAGGTAAAATCTTGGTGTTTCCTCCACTAAATCCTGAAAATTATCATATACTCAGGATGTTCAATTTCCGCAAAAAAATCCCTGTGGAAGGACTTCCATGGAATACCAAACTGGTTTAAATCCATTTCATATTTTGAGAAAATCTTTCTTCCGGCGAATTCTGTTGCCTTAATCGATTCGTTTTTTATTCTGTTAATTAAATTCCCGATTCAACGTAATCCTCCGGTAAACAGAATCGCCAATACTCCAATCCGATTTCGTATTCTTGATTTTCGCTACGGTACAATCTCTTAATTCCTTTAAGGGCAAATATATCCAACTTCATGTCAACATCAGAAATGGTGTAAGTCATGCCCTTTTTGATTTCCTCATCCTTCAATTCTGAATCGTTCCGCAGAACAACTTTATCACCAGTTTTTATTTCATGGATATTAATTGTGATAGGTACTCAATATGCTTCGCATAATCCCCGATTATTTAAAGCCCGCAATGCTTTTGCCAAATTTTTCTTAGCCATCTTCTTTAATTTGCGGGGTACAAATACATGTCTTCTTCAAGTGTCTGATAGCGGGCAAACAGCATATACCGGTATGACAACAATTGGTGGTTGTTTCGTCTTCCCATTACACAATCAAGCGGGTTTATGGTGACATACCATCCATCCTCACCGTACCCGACAAACACCAATAAGACTCTGCAGTTCATCAATATTATGTGGGATTTAAGCTGGGGATTGTTAATGAAGATATAGTCTGCTTGCAGCTCTTCGTCGGAAAACCAGCTGAGGCAATTATAAATTGCTTCAGGTTCATTAAATTCCAAAATGTTTTTCTTTTTCTCTTTCAGGATAGGTTCAACGAATTGTAATCCGTTTTTGAAAATGCTTTTGCAAAGAAATGAATCTTGATACAACATAATTGTAATTTGAAAATATTAAACTCATGCAGCAAGACCCATGGGAACAACCGGCTGTAAAGTTTTAACGTTGTATGTCCGCATGCTGAACCACCGTGGAGTACAAGCTCGGTTGGTGAACCGAAGGAACTCAGGATGCTGTCGGCAACTAAAACGCCTATCGATTAGCGTTGTTATTTGTAGAATACCCTTGCATTCTCAGTATGCGTAGAAAATCCAGATGTCTTCGCCCAGTTCGTGAATTCTTCTGATGTCTGTAGCCAAGTACTTTAATTCATCTAAACTTCGCCGGTTTTTCAGGTCTTTTTTCTCGTTGGGCATTTGCCCTTTGTTGTTTTTATTCATTACTAAAGTGTTATGACCAGACATATTCCAGCCAGTTAATAATTCGTTAAGGCCTGCTGTTTACCCTGAAAGCGCCATATTTATCGAAAGCGAAAAGTACCATTTTATACATTATTTTGTCATGAAACCTCTGGATGTAAATAAGCTCTTAAACACTGAATTTAACCATTTTATTCAGGAATTATATTGTATTTTTATCTAATGAAACAAAATGTAAAAAATGTGTTGCCAATTATAAAAAAAGCGGTTCATGTTCTAATCTACTCTTTTTTGGTGCTAATACTGTTTCTCCTGTTAATTATTGGCTCCTTAAATCTTCCTGCAGTGCATAAGGCAATCACAAAAAAAACCAATACAATATTACTCGAAAAAAATATCCCGGTTCAAATCGGGAAAATAACATTGTTGCTAAATGGTAAAATTGGGGTAAATGAAATGGCTATGATAACTCCACCAAACGACACAATAATTTATATTGGGAAACTCAGGATTGACCTGGGTTCATTGCCTCTACTCTCAAATAAAATCTATATTAATGAAGTAATTCTAAATGATGCAGTGGTAAATATTTTAACCGATACAATTACTGATGAGTTACAAATTATGTCGGCTTTAAATCCATCAGATAAAGAACCAAAAAAAACGCAGGCCGGCTCCACTAAACTTAAAAATTCCTGGGATATTGATGTACGTACCATTCGGTTAAAAAATATCAGGTTCGTGTATAGTGATCCTAACAATGGTATATTAATTAAAGAAAAACTGTACGAAGCCGAAATTGATTTGGACAAACTTTCGCTAAGCAAGAATAGGGTTGATTTAAGGAGCATCAAAATTGACAAATCTTATGGTATTATTAGACTTTGGCCAGAAAAAGAAAAACCGAAAAGTGAAATAACGCAAAATGCTCAATGGAAATTTTCAGCGAAAAACCTTGAAATAAATGATATGTATTTTGCATTTGAACAACCTGATACAAAACAAAGAATTGATGTTACTTTTAAAAAAGGGAATGTTTCTCTTCAAAATCTGGATCTGGAAACACAGGAAATATTGGTTTACAACATTAGACTAACCCAACCTGAGGTTACTTTTGAATTTGACAATAAGATTAAAACAGAAACTACACAACAAGAATCCTTTGGAACAATTACAATCCCGTATTCTCCCTGGACAATTATTGCAGATAAGCTAAGTATAAGTGATGGCAATTTGAACTTTAATCCTTCGGCAAATGGTCAAATGGCATCAGGAGACAATGAAAAGTTGAATGTATATAAATTGAATGCTTCTTTTAATGAAACAAGGCTATCTCCAAAGGATTACAGCTTAAATCTTGATGAGCTTTCCTTCAATATGGATTCGGTTTTGGTAATTGACTCAGGGTCAATAAATTTAGAGCTTGATTCTCTACAAAACACAGCATTAAAAATAAATTTATCAGCCTTGTTAAAAAAGAAAAAAGGTTGGTTCGCAAAAAAGCAAACTTTGGATTTTAATGCAAAAATCGGTGGTACGACATCTGCTATGGAAATTCAGGAATTTGGAATCAATTCAGGCACAGGCTTTAATTTTAGCATAACCGGAATTTTACAAGAACCATTAAAAATGGAAAATTCGCTGTTTGATTTACAATTTGCTTCGGACTCTGTTTCCCGCGATTTGCTGATACCAATTGCCAATTTGTTTAGTCCAAAAACGGAACTGCCTGATTTCAGACCTTTTATCATTGCAGGAAGAATAAAAGATTCCTTGCTAAATCCGGTTTTTGACGTAAAAATCAAGAGTGAATCAGGACAAATTGAAGCTTCGGGTAACTACAACATCAAAAATACAACGGGCATTTTGCAGGCTTCGATTACAAATATTCTGCTTAATGAATTTTTCGGTGAATCTTATCCTGATCACATTACAGGAACAATCCAATTGCAGGCTGGATTGAACAGTCAAAACTTACCTGAAGGTGAAGCCACGGTTAAAATCGATTCAATAAAATACAAAAACAAAATAACCCGGAATATTAACGTACATGCTGATGCACATAATTCTGAAAGTAATTTTATTGTTTTAGCCGGAGATAGCAGCTTAAATCTTGATTTGAAAGGATCCGTTGACTTTAGAACTGCAAAATCATATTCAGGAACTTTGGAAGGTTTCTTCGATATCGATTTATTTGGCCTAAAATTAATTGACGAACCATTCGCCGGAAATGGAAATATCAATAGTAGTTTTAATTATTCGCCCACGAGCCTCGTAACTTCTGTTGCATTAAATGATTTGAGAGTTTCGAATAATAAAAACGATGAAACTATCGAAAAATTTCAGTTCAATATTAATAAAAACGACAGCCTAATCGAATCAGATATAAATTCTGATTTTCTGAACCTAAACTTTTTAAGCCACGCTTCTTATAACGATTTTCAACTTTCGTACGATTCTACAAGTCTGTCAACTGCTGTAACTATTGATTCAACAAGTTTTGTAAATCTGAGAACTATAACAAACCTCGAACAATTCAATCTTGATGCGATTATAAAACACAGCTCTGTTTTCAATCTTTTTTATCCCGATTCGGTATTGAACTTTAGCGATGTAAACCTCAATATCCAAAAAGCAGATATAAACAGTCGGGCAGAAGCCAATTTATCAACAGAATGGATAAATTACAACAGCATAAAAAGTTACAATCAAAAATTACGAATGCGAATCGAACCCGATGGACTGGATTTCCGGCTAAAAACCGATAGTATTATTTCCGGTGAAGTAAAGTATGGTAAATCAGGTTTCGAGGTTGATGTTTCACACTCTTTGTTAAATGGGACATTTGAAGTTTCTGATATTAAAGACACTATTCTGCATCGCATTGGATTCGAGGCCAGAAGAGAAAATGACGATTTAATTTTTACATCGACTTCTCCTTCGTGGTTGATCAACCGTATTCCATGGACTTTATCGCTGCCCAAATTCTTAACTTTTGATAAATCAACAAAATCCCTTATTACAAGTTTGGATTTGAAATCGGGCAATAAACGGTTTTGGTTAAAAGGAAATAGTGAAAGCACAATTGAACTGGATATAAAAAATATTGAACTCAAAAACCTGGCATTTGCTGAATTCATTGGTTTTGTTCCCGAGGGCACAATCAATGGTGATATTAAATATAATAACAAAAAACGCGATGAATTGGAATTAAATTTGGAAATGCAAAAGATGAAATGGGACAATGTTTATTTTAATTTGCTGACCGCAAAGGGGCATCTGGTCGCGGACTCATTAGGTATTTCCAAAAGCGAAATTCAAATAAATGCCGATGATTCCTTATCGCTTTTGCTAGAAATGAAAACGAACAAAACAAAAAACGAATACGAGGTTAAAAGCAAATTCAATAAACTCCAATTCAAATTATTTGAGCCGTTTATAAACGATGTTGCCAGCAACCTTCACGGTACTTCCGATGGAGAAATTATACTGGCAAAACAAAATGAAAAACTTGATTTTGAAGGTGAAATCAGATTTAATGAATTTGGGTTAAAATTAATTCCATTGCAAGCAAGGCTAACCATTCCTGACAATAAAATCGAAATCAAAAACAACCAGATTCTTTTTAATAATTTCACTGTTATTGATAGCTTGAAACATCCATTATCAGTAAATGGGAATATAAATTTTGTGGATAAAGATGATATTAATCTGGATTTAAAGGTAAAAGCTGATAGAATACAAATAATGAATACGCCTGAATCCATGAATGTTCCATTGTATGGTTCAATAATTGTTAACTCCGGATTAACTATTGGGGGTTCCATTTACAAACCTAATATAAAAGGGAATGTTGAACTTGAAAATGGCACAAATCTCACTTACCAGCTAATTCAAGACTTATCGGTAAATGGTTCTCAATATGAAGTTATATTTGCAGAGATTTCAGATAGTATGAAAATTATTTATCCCCAAAGTGTTCAGGTAAAGAAATCTGCCTCAATGCCCAATATTGATGCAACTGTACGTATTAATCCGAAAAGTATTTTTAATGTAAAAATTGATGATTTGTACAATATTGACATTGTTATTACCGGCGATGGATTGCTTAATTATAACATGCTCCCCAACAACAGTATGAGTTTAGACGGTAGTTACGAAATACAATCAGGTGATTGCAATTTAAAAATTACAGGCTGGCCGTTAAAACAATTTACTATTACTCCCGGCAGTTCTTTTAGCTGGAATGGTAAAGTTGAAAATCCAATACTAAATCTCGAGGCAACAACAAAAGTAAGGGGCTCCTACATTAATCCTATCGATAACAATAGTCGTGTGGTCGATTTTATTGTATCGATGCAGCTAAAAGACCAACTGTCAAATCTTTCAATTGTATTTGGTATACAAAGCCCTGACCAATATATAAACAGTGTATTGAATTATCTGTCATCGGACGAAATGATGCGTCAGGCAGTAAACCTCCTTCTTTTCGAAACCATCGAAATACCAGGTGTCGAAAGTTCGGGAAACTATCTAACCTCACAAATTAACAGTTTCTGGGAATCGCAACTTAATTCAATTACAACTGCCAATATGAATAAAACCAAACTCAGCTTTGGAGTCGATACTTACAATCAGTCTACATCTTCCGGCGGGCAGCAGGAAAAAACAAGTCTTACCTATGAAATGGAAAGAAAGTTTATGAACGACCGGGCTACTATTAAAGTTTCAGGAAGGCTAAATAACAACCAGGAAGACACTTATCAAAGTAATAGCCTGGTTAATAATTTCATTATTGAATATGCCCTGGATTCGCTCAATACCAAAAATATAAAACTATATCAGAAACGTGATTATGAAGATATGCTGGAAGGTGAAGTAACCAAAAACGGAGTGGGATTTCTATACCGAAAAAATTATAAAAGTTTAAAAGACATATGGCAGCGCAAAAAAAGAAAAAAGCAAACAATCAAAACAGTTCTGTAAACTAACATGTTAATTCGGAATAACATATTTATACTTGTTCTGGCCATTGCAGGGCTTCTGTTTAATGGCTGTTCGAATACAAAGTTTTTAACCGGAAATGAAATGTTATACACTGGACGGAGTAAAGTTCAAATTATAAGCGATGAAAATAATAAAGCTTTAAGACCGGCAGAAAATATAGCTAAAGATGTTACATTCATTCAGCCAAACAATGCATTACTTGGTAAAAGAATTTTACCCCCGGTTGGTTTATGGTATTACAACTATCGGGAACCTGAAGAAGGTAAAAAGGGCGGATTTTTATACCGAAAATTAAAAGCAGAGCCGGTATTAGTTACTTCCGTTAATCCGCAACAACGATGTTTAAAAATCGAATCGGATCTTTTTGGAAATGGATATTTTAATTCGATGGCCTCTTTCTCCCTTGATACCGCAAAAAATAATATACGTAAAACAAAGATTACGTATTCAATAGAAGTTGAGCAACCGTATTTGATTAATGAAATATTGAATCAACCTGCTCTCGATGCAATGGATACATTAATAAACCAATTTACAGGAAGTTTAAACCTAAAAAGCGGTGACAGATTTAATATCAAAAATATCAGAGCCGAAAAACGAATACTGGCTTCAATGTTGGTTGATGAAGGATATTATTTTTTCAGCGCCGAAAACATTGAAATAATAGCTGATACAACCAATATCCCATACAGGGTAAACCTGTTGATTCGAAAAAAATCAGAAATGGACGAATATATTAGGCATAAATACACTGTCAATAGAATTGAGGTAAGAATTGACCAAAATTCGGGCGATGTGAATCAAACTGTAAATAACGACACTATATTTTTCGATGGAGTATACATTACGGGTAAAACGGACTATCTAAAATCCAACACCATAACCAGAAACATTTTGTTTCGTGAAGATGATGTTTACTCTGAAAAAAAATACCTGGGGACGTTATCGCTATTAAACAACTATGGGGTTTTCCAATCAGTGAGAATGCTATTTTCAGTTTCCGATAGTTTACAACATCAATTAAATGTTTTGGTTGAGCTGGAACCTAAAGATGATGTAAGCCTGAATATCGAAGGTGCAATTCAATCCAAATCAACAGGCTTTGCCGGGCCGACCTCTGAGATAACGCTTGTTCATGCTAATATTTCAAAAGCTGCAAATCGAATGCAATTTAAAGCTTTTGGTGGTTTCGATTGGCAATGGGGAAAAAGTGACGAAAATGACCTTGGTTCAAATTCATATAATGCAGGGATAAACTCTTCCTTTGTTTTACCACAAATGCTCGTTCCTTTTAAGTTTTTGAGAGAAAATAAAAAACTAATAGCAAAATCGGTTGCCTCTTTAGGTTTTGAGTTTATAAACAATGTAAGATACTACGAAATGAATTCGGTAAACTCCAGCTTTGGTTATCAGTGGCATAAAAATGAAAAAATAACGCATTACCTGATGCCATTAAGAATAAATATTGTCTCCCTGCAAAAAACTACTGCCAAATTTGATTCAATAGTTAACAGCAATCCTTTTGTAAAAAAGAGTTTTGAAGAACAAACAATAATCGGTTTAAAATATTTATTTTCATTCGATAATTCAACAAAAAACCGAAATGGGATATTTTTCCAGACAGAGATCGGCACATCCGGGAATTTGATTGATTTAGTCAATCGAATGAGTAAACAGGAAAGGCCCTACAAATTAATTGGAGGCTTATATTCGCAATTTGTCAAAACGTCAATCGATTTTCGCTACTACAATAAAACGGTTAAAAAAGGTTGGGTAGCACGTTTATATGGCGGAACCGGGATATCCTACGGAAACTCAGTTGTAATGCCTTATGTAGAACAATATTTTAGTGGCGGTTCGAATAGTCTCAGAGGATTTATGGCACGTTCTCTCGGTCCTGGCAGTTACAAACCAGTTGAGTATAATGGAATTGTTGATCAAACCGGTGATATAAAACTTGAATTAAATGTGGAATACCGTTTCCCATTTTCAGAACTAATACAGGGCGCCTTTTTCCTTGAAACCGGAAACGTTTGGTTGCTAAACGCAGATGAGAACAGGCCGGGTGCCCATTTCAAATTGAACACTTTTGCAAACCAGCTCGCCCTTGGCACCGGCCTGGGCTTTCGTTTCGATTTCGACTTTTTTGTCCTTCGGACAGATTTTGGCTTACCTCTGCGATATCCTTATGATGACGGAGACGGTAACTGGAATCATGTTAACGAAATATTCTCACAACTAAAATTTAACCTGGCAATTGGGTATCCTTTCTAATTCTACTTTGACACATTTATTGTTTTGAATAACAGAGGTCTATATCGTATTGCCGTTTTATGTGGCGTTCCTTTAGTTGCCTAAGCAAGCGATCTTCAGTCAATTCTTTGTAAAACTTGAAGAACAGAAAATCCATTATGTCCCTTGCCGAGAGGATAGGTATTTCGTCTTGGTTCAAAAGCTTTTCTTTGAGCATGAAGCACCCAACCATCATGTTTAGCGCAATTTGGTGATGCCACGGCAGCCATTTGCGTGTCTGGAACTGGTCCATGCCCAAGATTTGCTTCTGCTCCTTGAAACTGTGCTCTACAAAGAACCGCTGTGCCTGCATGTAGGCAACGGCCTGTTCGGTGTACTGCCCCAATGACGCATTGGTGAAGGAGTATTTGATTTCTTCCCCGTTCCTGGTTTTTCGTTTTGACACCACCAGTAGCCTGTTTTCCACTGTATTCGTGTTTTTGTCCCAAATGTACACCGTCCTGAAATGGAAGAGCCCCTTCAATACCCCTTTGGCTGCATGCCTGATGTCGATCGCTTTCCAGTCGGCAGGTTCCAACGAGCCAATATATTTGCATGCCGTGGTGTGGACCGTGCTGGCCTTTAGCTTCTTGGGCGAAGGGCCTTTGGCCGTTTTCCGTTCGGGGAGGTATAATTCCGGCTCCTCCAGGAATATCTGCTGGTCGGAGTGGATATCGAGCATATAAACCAGCCCCATGTTGTTAATTTCACGGGCAAAGGCGGCATCGTTGCCATATAGCCCGTCGGCCCCGACATAATCAAAGGTTATGCCCATCGCCAGTTGGTGCTTTATGATGTCGGCTGCCAGTTCTTGTTTTGTCTTAAAAGTCCTTTCTTCAACGGGTATGTCTGCTTTCTTGCACCGTTCGCTGTCGCTTGTCCACGAAGCGGGCAGGTACAAACGGCAGTCCACCAGCGAAGCATGTTTCCCATTGCACAGGCAACCATAAACAGCTACTTGCGAGTTGGCCGTTTTGCCCACATTGCCACAGTATTGATGACCAACCCCCACGCTTTTATCTCCCTTTTTCACCCAGCCGCTTTCATCGATCAGCAACCCTGTGAGCGTTTGCCTGGGCAACGATTGGGAAACATCTTGTGCCACTTGGTCCATCACCGCACGGGCATCCCAGTTGGAATCGCTGATAAAATGGTGCATAGCATGATATTCCGTATCAAGGGTCTCGCTTATCCGTTCTATGTTGTTTAATTCACTGGTCACTTTTCCTTCAATGTATAGATGTACTTTATCGAAATTCGACTTGGTTTTGTTCTTGAAAAAATTATTATAGCCTGACACATAAGCAGATAGGCGATATGCTGCCTCGATCAGTGTTTTACCATAATTTTGATTTTTCTTTATTCGATTTGTATTTGCCCGTTACCCATTGTAAACTTTTTTTTTGTTATTTTATGCATCTAATATACTATTATTCAATGGTTTCAACAAAATAAACACACATTAAAATTGAAGATTTTTAATCTGTCAAAGTAGAACTAAAATCAAACCATGAATTTCATCCGACTTGTTGCATATTTGAGAATAGTAAGCCAGGCAACAAAAACTCACGATAAAAAAACGTAAGATCCTTTAAGGATTTAACAGATAATGACAGGTTATCTTACTAATTAGGCATATATTTGACAGACAACAATATACTCTTTAAATGGCATTGATTTGACATGCAAAAGTTACTGATTATATTAGTTTTTTCAATCCCATTTTTGGCTTCAGCGCAGCTTAATAATTACTGGTCGCAAAATTTTAATGATGAATCTTCGCTTTTGGCAGGAGCTGTTGTTGGCGGAGGTGCCGGTCCGTCAGCAATTTATTATAATCCGGCCACCATTTCTGAAATTAATGAATCGAAATTATCGTTGAACGCCAGTTTATTCTCTTTCGAGGTTTTGAAAGCTTCGAATGCACTGGGCGATGGAATCGATTTAAATTCATCTAAAGGCTATGTTATTCCGCGTTTTCTTTCATATATGTTGAAACCAAAGAAATACACTAAATGGAGTTTTGAGGCTGCATTCTTAAACCTGGCAAATTTGTCGACCGAGGGCGTAAACTATGTAAATAAAAATATTGATATTATTTCGAATATTCCCGATAAAGAAAAATATACTGCATTTTACAAACTTTCAACACGTTATCGCGATGATTGGTTAGGAATTGGCGGGTCGTATAAATTGAATGAAAAACTGTCATTAGGAACAAGTTTATTTGCTTCTTTTTTTTCGCAGTATTCTTACCACACTCTTCAAATTAACGCCATACCAATAATTAATGATCTGGAAAATTTGCCTGATTCCTATTATATCTCATCGTACAATGAAGAAGAAGAAGCTAAATTCAATGATTACCGATTGATGTTGAAATTCGGCGTTTTTTATAAAAAGGATCGGTACGGGTTCGGATTAAATATTTCAACGCCAACATTAAGTGGTATATACAGCGATGGGAAACGCGTTATGCGAAAAAGAAGTCAAAATAATATTACTGATCCGGAAACCGGTGAACCTAAAAATGATTTTCTATTGTTGGATTATGAAGAGAAAAAAAACGTAATGGTAAAATCGAAAAGCCCGTTTTCGATTGCAGCTGGTATTTCCTATAATAATTTTGACAGAACCAAAATAGTATATTTTACAGCCCAATATTTTGCTGAAATCAAACCCTACGCAATAATTAAGGCAAAGAGGAATCCTTTTACGGAAAATAATTCCTTTTTACAAGATGAAGAATACCGGCACTTTTTAACCTTTGTTGACGGAGGAAAACCGGTTTTTAATACTGCAATAGGTTATAAATGGTTTGTAAAAAAGAATTTGATGTTGCTTGCCGGATTTAAAACAGATTTCAATTATGAGAAGGACTATGACCTTAAACCATTTAGCAACGAACTAACTTTTAAAAGTTTTAATTTTAATAAGTTTCATATTACCGGTGGTTCAACTGCTCATATTTTTGGTCAGGATGTTACAGCTGGTATTCAGTATTCCCTGGGTTTTTTAAACAATCAAAAACAAATTGTAAACCTTTCCGATCCGGTTGAGTATAATAATGCAGAACAAAAAGCGCTTCAGGGAACTCGACTTAAAAACATGAAAACGAATTATAATTCGGTTAGCATATATTTGGCTGCAACCTTTAATTTTGGGAGTGGCAAAACCGAGTAGGAATTGAAATTTGTATCGTTAATTGTTCAACTCAATGAATTAAAATTTTTTACCCAGTTCTTATCCTAATTAATTTAAAATGACAATAAAAGTTTATGGTTTATCATTACTATTCTTTTTAACTTTTGCAGCACCTGTTTTTGCCGTACAAAAAGATTCTGTTCAATATAAAAATGAAATGGGGTTGGTAATAACCGACTTAATCGATGGTTCATTGCAATTCAGTTATGAAAGAGCACTTGGTAAAAATTTAACTGTTAAAGTTGGATTGGCATATAAAGGGGAAAACGGTCTGGTTAGACTGTCAGGGTTGGATAGAAATCATATTAAAACCAACGATTTAACTTATGATGGACTTAAAATTATACCGGAATTCCGTTACTATCTGAAAAACACGCAAGATCAAAAGCTTGACGGATTTTACTTTGGGGCATTTCTAAAATACAACGGATTTCAATCCGACATTTCCGGAACATATATTAGCAGCTCTCAGAAAGAATATACATTGAATTTTGATGTTAAATTGAGGGTAATGGCAATTGGCTTAATGGTTGGATACAAGTTGCCGCTTTCAAAACGATTCAATCTCGATTTTTTATTTGCCGGACCCGGGCAAAGCTGGCATAAATATTCAATTAAAAGCATTGGTGAAATTCCGGATGAGTTTTATGACGATTTAAATAATGCACTAAAAAACTATAATGTATACGACTTATTGCATAGCGATATTCATTTTAGGCCCATAAGCGGTACTACAAAATTTGGCATGCCTACTTTTCGATATTCAATGACATTAAGTTTTAAGCTCTGATTTAAGTCTGAATTTATTTTGGTAGTTTTAATAAACAACTTTTAATTTTGAAAAACATTCCCCGTAATGGTACGCTCGATGAATAAATTTCGCGGATAAAGTAAAAATAGTAGTTATATTTGTTTATTCACTTAACTGAATAGCAGGTGAAATTTTTTTCCATTTTTTATGAATGAAGAGCTTAAATATAACCATCGGAATTCGTTGTACGGGGTTAAATTTTTTATTGTCGTTTTATTCATTTCGGCAATAAATTTTTCAAGTGCTTCATCCAAAGTTGATACCATTTATTTTCAAAATGGCGACAGAATAACCGGAGAAGTAAAAATGCTCTCAAATAATTTATTAAAACTATCTACTGATGATGGTGGCACCATTAATATTGAATGGGATAAAATTGACAGTATTTTTGTATTGAATGCACTTAGAATTGACATGAGCGATGGAAGAATTTTTTACGGGGAAATAGGTCCTTCAGGTAAAACCAGAGAATGTATTCTGCGGGAAGGAAACGGCACAACCAGTGAAATAAAACTTTGGAACATTGTCGGTTTATTACCTCTTAGGAAAAAAGTTTTTGATCGTTTGTCGGGGACAATAAGTTCCGGATTAAGTTATGTAAAAGGCAGTGATGTTACCCAATTTAATTTTAATGGAAATATCGAATACCAGGCTGACAAAATAATTTTACAGATGAATTATAACCTGATATTAACACGCGAATCAAACGAAACAACCCAACGACAGACCGGTGGAGCTAACCTGTATAGGGTTTTACCCAGGAATTGGTCGATACTTGGCAGAGCATTAGGTGAAAGTAACTCATATTTTCAACTTGATTTAAGAACTTCATTTGGTCTTGGCGGAAACTACTTCTTAATTCGTAATAATAAACAGCGACTCTCATCCGGAACCGGCCTAATAATTAACAGGGAGCACTCTGGCGAGTTAACACAAGATAACCTGGAGGGAATAGTATATCTGAATTACATGCTGTTTTTATATGATTCTCCTAAAATAACATTAAATGTTTACAGCGATTTTATTCCAAGTTTGAATCATTTTGGAAGGATAAGAAGCGAAACAAATTCCAGTATAAATTGGGAAATTTTTAAAGACTTATATTTAATATATTCTTTTTACAATAGTTTTGACAATACTCCCCTTTCAGGCGTTGACGTTCGTGGTGACTGGGGAATTACACTTGGCCTGGAATATAGGTTATAGGAAAACTTTCTTGCAATTTATCCGAGTAATTTTAATATTGTTTAAAACATCAAAATTTAATTGCCTGCAGGCATCAGCTACGTGATAAAAAGTGAAGCTTTTTATGATTTTTCAATTTCATTAAGTACCGTTTCACCCAAACACGCATAGGGAAAAATGGCGTCGACATTTGCAAGTTTGTTTAACAGCATAAAATGCTTGCATAGGCAAAAAACAGCTGTATCAATTTCAGAGCTTTTATATTGTACGGATTCGATGCACTGTCAATTTTTTCACACCAAACTTAATTAACGTGAGTTCGACCTAAGCCGCTTTGCAAATTTGGTTATTTTCAATTACTTCGTCCAGATTTAGCGAAGGTTTTTTATCCAGATAAGAATAGGCGATTAACCCGGAAATCAGG
>JAZBNQ010000264.1:0-5160 GCA_036350775.1 Mariniphaga sp. | reverse complement strand
TTTAATTTCTGGAGGGCATTAACCGATAATGATTTGGGTTGGAAAGTGGATCAGAAAATGGAGGTCTGGAAAAACGAGGCACAAAATTACCGTTTAATGCAGTTTGATGTCATGTCGTCAGATGTAAATGTAGTTAAAGTAAAGAGTGTTTTTCAGTTTGAAAACACCAAATCCAGCGCAGTTGTTGTTCATCAAATTTATTCTGATGGCACCATTTATATTGATTTCGAAATGGATATTCCTGAAAGCGCACCCAATGTGCCAAGAATAGGGTTGCAGTTTGATTTGGATAAAAAGTTCCAAAATATTGAGTGGTACGGTCGCGGGCCACACGAAAATTATATCGACCGGAAAACTTCGGCTGCCGTTGGATTATATGAGGCAACTTTAACAAATTGGATAACAGATTATGTGAGACCCCAGGAAAATGCCAACCGCTCCGACATTCGTTGGATTACTTTTAGCAGTGATGATAAAAGCAGCATGACCTTTTCGTCGGTTGGAAAAGGAAAATTTTCGGCAAGTGCATGGCCTTATTCCCAAAATGTGTTGGATTCAGCTTCGCACAATTTCAAATTAATGCCATCGGAGCATACCGTTGTAAACATCGACTGTGCCCAAATGGGCGTTGGCGGCGACAATTCGTGGGGGCTTCCTGTTCTTGAGCAATACCAGCTTAAACCGGGCAAATATAACTATGGTTTTATTCTGCAATCCGTATTTGAATAACCATGGTGTTGTATGTTTATTTTCGCTGGCAATAAAAAATTAGTATTATTGGTGTAAAAATCATTAAAAACCAGAGTCATAAAAATCTAATTTATTCGCATGATAAAAAATTTAAACAAAACAATTGCAAGGATATCATTTCCAATGGTATTAATATTATTATGTGCATGCAGCACCAACAAAGAACAAAACAAACCTAACATTGTAATTATTTACGCTGACGATATGGGCTACGGCGACTTAAACTGCCAAAACCCCGGTTCAAAAATCCCTACCCCAAACCTGGATAATCTTGCCGCTGAGGGGATGCGTTTTACCGATGCACATAGTTCGTCTGGAATCTGCTCTCCAAGTCGCTTTGCACTGCTTACCGGAACCTACCACTGGCGCCGCCAGCATGGTATTGTGAACAGTTTTGGTAAACCCTTTTTTAAAGATTCGGATATTACCTTGCCCCAGGTTCTGAAAGAAAATGGATATGCTACTGCCTGCGTCGGGAAATGGCATTTGGGCTGGGATTGGGAGTTCAAGAATGAACCGTCGGGCGAAGTGATGCAATGGGGGCGCCTGACAAAGTTTTATGGTCCAGAAGATGTTGACTGGAGCAAACCGGTTCCCGGTGGGCCGCTGGATCGTGGATTTGATTATTACTTTGGTGATGGCACCATCAATTTTCCTCCTTATGCATGGATAGAAAACGACAGGATTATTGAAGCGCCAACTGAAATAATGGACATCAATAATGTGGGATTCGAAACAAAAGAGGGACGTTGGGAGTTCCGTCCCGGGCCAAAGGTTAAAGGCTGGAACCCGTATAAAGTTTTACCTGCACTCAAGGATAAAGCCGTTGAATGGATTAATAAGCAAGACAAGGAGAAACCCTTCTTTCTTTATTTTGCATTGCCATCACCACATGCCCCAATTATTCCCAATGATGAGTTTGACGGAAAATCGGATGCAGGTGCTTATGGCGACTTTATGGTACAAACCGACTGGGTTGCTGGTCAGGTACTAAAAGCATTAAAAGAAAAAGGGTTGGAAGACAATACTATTGTAATCTTTTCGGCTGATAATGGCACTGAATCTTATGCCTGGGAAAGAGCAGAAAAATATGGTCATTTTAGCATGGGAAATTTCCGCGGACTAAAACGTGATGTTTGGGAAGGTGGTCATCACATCCCATTTCTTATAAAATGGCCTGGTCAGGTTGAGGCAGGTTCCGTTTCAGACGAAGTAATTTCACAGGTCGATATAATGGCTACCCTGGCTAAAATAACCGGAATTGAACTGCCCGAAAATGCCGCTCCCGACAGCCATAATTTTCTTCCGGTTTTAACGGGTGAAAAATACTATTCTCCAATCAGAGAAGCTACTATTCATAATACCTATGCAGGAAAATGGGGAATACGAAAAGGAGACTGGCTGTATATTAACGATAAAACAGGAGGACACAGAGAATTGCCTGAATCATTTAAAAAACTTACAGGTTATACCGATTTTGAAACAGATGGAATTCTTTTTAACATGAAAGATGATCCGGAACAACGTGTAAACCTTTATGAGATGTATCCTGAAAAAGTAAAAGAATTGAGTGCCGGCTTAAAGGCAATTGTAAAAACCGAACTTGATGGAACAACGATAAAATAGAATCAGATGGTATCGTTCGGGATATCGTTTTACTGGTTCCGGAGGAAGTCAAAGGTATAATCAGATTATTTTATTTCGAGGCTATTCTTCGCATGGGAGAGTTTAAAACAGACACCCGGTAGTTTAACATTGTATCAATTTTCAGCAAAAAATAAATGAAAAAATTAATCAGTAGTATTGGCATGTTTCTTATTTACTCAGCGCTCGTTGCACAGAGTGACGTTAAAACACGTATTTACGAAGTCTGGGATGATCAGCCCGCCCCAAACCGGGGGAAAGATTATTCATGGATTCAGGCCAGAGGCTATCCTGCTGATCCGGACTGGGAAGCTCATTCATATCCCATTGGAAATGGCTATATGGGTGCCAATATTTTTGGGAGAACGGACATGGAACGGGTTCAAATCACGGATAAAACATTAACCAATGGTGCGCCCTACGGAACAGGCGGAATGACAAATTTTGCCGAAATATTTTTGGAATTTGACCATTATGAGGTTAATAATTACAAGCGATCACTTAATCTTAATGAAGCTATTTCCTTCGTGAGCTATGAGCATAAGGGGGTAAGATATACCAGGGAGTATTTTGCAAGCTATCCAAACAACGTTATAGCTATAAAGCTCAGTGCAAGTGAAAAAGCAAAGATATCCTGCACGTTGAGTGCCGTTGTTCCATATTTAAGAAGTGATAACGCATATAATCATTCAAGCTCAATAAATAAGCTTGCTAAGTTTGCTACGAACAGGGCTCACGAAAATACAATCATTTTTTCTGGTACTGTGCCGTCTTTTAGTCTCAACTATGAAGGACAGATCAGGATAATCAATGAGGGTGGAAAACTTATCGCGAATAACGAGAATGGTTCTAAAGAGATTCGAATCATTGATGCAAACTCAGCAATAATTCTGATTGCCACGGGAACCAATTACAAACTAAGTGATGAGATCTTCTTAGCAGACAGCAGCCAACTAAAGTTAGATCCAGATGAATTTCCTCATCAAGAGGTGTCGAATACTATTGAAAATGCAACTAATTTGGGGTATGAAAAGTTGAAGGAATTGCATCTGAAGGATTACCAAAATTTATTTTCCAGAGTTAAGTTAGAATTATCCCCGGCTGTTCCTCAGGTCCCTACTAAAACATTGGTAGAAAACTACAAGGAAGATCCCTCGAATACTTACCTGGAAGAAATCATGTTCCACTTTGGAAGATACCTGTTAATCGCAAGTTCCAGAGAAGGAACATTACCATCCACATTACAGGGGGTTTGGAGCCAATATCATGTTACTCCGTGGTCAGGTGGGTATTGGCACAACATAAATGTACAAATGAATTACTGGGGAGCTTTTAATACAAATCTGCCGGAAACATTTTTGGCTTACGAGGAATATTTTAATGCATATTTACCCAAAGCCTTCGAGAATGGCCGCGAGTATGTAAAGAATTGGCACCCGGATGTAATGAGTGATACTGAAAAAGAAAATGGCTGGACTATTGGGACAGGTGCGAATGCTTATCATATTGGCACACCGGGTGGCCATTCAGGACCCGGAACCGGAGGTTTTACGACAAAACTATTCTGGGATAGGTTTGAATTTACCCAGGACACTGCATTCCTGCGGGAAACGGCATATCCGGCCTTATTAGGGATGAGTACTTTTTTATCCAAGACATTGGTGCATTCAAATGATGGGGTACTGCTGGTAGATCGTTCCGCATCTCCGGAACAGCGGCACAATGGTGAACATTATATGACCAAGGGAACCACCTTTGACCAGGGATTTGTTTGGGAAACATACAACGACCTGTTAAAAAGCGCAAAAATATTGAAAATCAACGATCCATTTTTAGAAACAGTCAGCGAGCAAATCAACAAATTAGACCCAATATTAATAGGCAAATCAGGACAGATAAAAGAATATAGGGAGGAAGAAAAATACGGTGATATTGGAGATCCGAAACATCGCCATATCTCTCATTTATGTCCCATCTATCCTGGAACTTTAATTAATTCGAACCATCCTGAATGGGTGAAAGCAACGAGTAAAACGCTTGATTTCAGAGGAAACAATACCACGGGTTGGGCAATGGCACATCGAATGAATGTGCGGGCCCGAACCAAAGAGGCAGAAAAAGTACATGAAGTATATGCTAAATTTTTAAGAGAGCGCACCCTACCTAATTTATGGACCGTTCATCCCCCGTTCCAAATAGATGGGAATTTAGGTACCATGGCAGGTGTTGCCGAAATGTTGATTCAAAGTCATGAAGGCTTTATTGAGCTCCTGCCTGCTTTGCCCAAAGCCTGGGAAACAGGTTCGTTTGATGGATTGGTGGCCAGGGGTAATTTTGAGATTGCTGCCTCATGGAAAGATAAAAATGTTACCTCTTTTGTTATCATCTCCCGATGCGGCAGAAAATGTACACTAAAATACCCTGATATTGAAGATGCCCAAATAACCAGTGCTAATGGTTGGCCCGTGTCTTTTTCCAAAGAGGGTGAAAACCTGATCAGCTTCGATACCGATAAAATGGGCAGATACCTGATTACGTTGAAAGAATAATTTTTAACTTTTTAAAGTAAATTTGATACCGAGAAAAGTAATCTTAAATTCATTAAAAAATGGACAGAAGAAAATTTATTCATTATTCAGCAGCTGGAGCTGCCTTTGCCGCAACTTCCAATACCGCAATATCTGCTGAACATGTAACGATGAATCAGGGTGTCGTCAATAAAGAATTTAGTGTTACTTCTGAAATTGATGTATTAGTTGTTGGAGG
>JAZBNQ010000263.1:0-7584 GCA_036350775.1 Mariniphaga sp. | reverse complement strand
CGGCTACCCAAGAAACTCGATGAAGAAGTAGCACGGCTTCACCTTGAACAACTGGGTGTAAAACTTACCACATTATCTGATGAGCAGGCTAAATACCTTGGCGTACCAAAAGACGGCCCGTTCAAACCTGAACATTACAGGTATTAAATTAATGATACAATATTTAATGGTAAACGGAGCTCAGAAAAGGGCTCCGTTTTTTAGTTGTAAATCCGTAAAGTATTATTATTAATTAACGAAACATTGTAGTGTTTTAGCGGCCTTGAGGCAGGGCCGTTAAATAAAGAACCGTCAATTCTGGAAAACTGAGAACCACAGCAGCTACATTCCAGAATAAAATCCTGAAAAAGACACGGGCAATGTTCAAATTCCTCGTTTTTTAAAACCAGGCACGAACGACTGGCTTCATTGGTGCAGGTAGCATCAAAAGCATAATATAAACCCGGCTCGAAACAACTTACAATAACACCTCCAAAACCAGGACCGGGAAAATACATCGCATTCCCGGGCACATTCAAGTCATTATAAATATTCAGATTTACGGTAAAAGATACATATACATCAGGTATAGGCGATTCATTTATTTTATCGCAAGAGGGCGTTCCAAGAGCCAGAAAAAGAAAAAAGATGAAATACTTCCCCACTTTCAAAACCAACTGCCGCATTTTTCTTATTTTTACTACAAACTTAAAGGTATTTAATTTATTGCCACAAAAGTGAAAAGAAAATGGATGATATTATTGTAATTATATTAACACTGATCTTTATAGTAGCAAGTATTTTCGGACAAAAGAAAAAACGAAAGCCAGTTTCTGAAGTTGAAACTGAACCGCAATCCTCAGGAGATAATTTCTGGGATATGCTAAACGATGAGTGGAAGGAAGCAAGACAAACTGATGCTCCGAATCAACAAAGACCAATTGAAAAACAAGAACAAGCTAATATGGATCCAAAGCCATATACATTCCAACCTGAAAAAGAAGGAGCTGTAGCAGTTGCTCAAAAACCTAAAGAAACAAAAACAACCATTTCCAAAATCAAAAAGAAAAAGTTTCCGTTGAGAGATGCAGTCATCTACAGTGAAATACTCAACAGAAAATACACTTAGGCGGTCATAAACAGTTCATTTTTAATAATCTTAATAAAAGTAGTTTTTAATATCAGGGAAATTATATACATTTGCCGATGGAAGAGTTCCGGCAACCCGGAATTCTTTCTCTTTTTATATAGCTCAAAGAAAATGAGGAGGAACATAAAATGTCACAAATTACATACTTAACGAAAGAAGGTCTTAGTAAATTAAAAAAAGAACTGGACAGGCTAATGAATGTAGAACGTCCGGCTATTTCGAAACAGATTGGCGAAGCCATCGAAAAGGGAGACATTTCTGAAAATGCAGAATATGATGCGGCAAAAGATGCCCAGGGAATGCTTGAAGCAAAAATTGCTGAAATGCAGTCGAAAATTGCCAATGCGCGTATTTTGGATGAATCAAAAATTAACACCTCACAAGTACAAATACTGAATAAGGTGAAAATTAAAAATAAAAACAACAACAACACCATGCAATATACTATTGTGCCGGAAGGTGAAGCCGACGTAAAACAAGGAAAAATTTCGGCTACAACCCCAATCGCAAAAGGACTAATGGGCAAAAAAGTAGGTGATGTGGTGGAAATTAAAGTTCCATCCGGACTTATTCCATTCGAAATTGTTGAAATTTCAATTTAAGCGCCATGGCAAGCATTTTTACAAAAATTGCAAAAGGAGAAATCCCCGCCTATAAAGTAGCCGAAGATGAAAATTTTTTGGCATTCCTTGATATTTCACCGGTAGCCAAAGGTCACACGTTGGTTATTCCCAAAAAAGAAGTGGATTACCTTTTCGATTTGGATGATGAGTTGTATTCAGGCTTGCTGCTTTTTGCAAAAAAAACAGCAGTTGGATTAAAAAAAGCAATCCCCTGCGTAAAAGTAGGTGTCCTGGTTTTAGGCCTCGAAGTTCCACATGCACACATTCACTTAATTCCCATGCAAAATGAAGCAGATGTTTTAAACTTCTCGAAAAAAATCAGTTTGAGCAAAAATGAATTCGAAGAAATTAGGGATAAAATAACAAAAGAAATTTAGCAGATTGTAACCTGCTAAAAATGAATGAACCCGGTAAAATTGCCGGGTTTTTTTATTTTAAATTTTATCAACAACTATAAAATTGCCCCTGCAAATTCTGTAACTTTATGCAACTTTTTAAAGTTATTTCAATTGAAAAAGCACGAAAAAATGATACCGTTTACACATCTTCACGTTCACTCGCAATACTCCATTCTGGATGGTGCCGCCAGTGTTGGCGACCTTGTTGGTAAAGCCAAATCTGATGGAATGACCAGCCTTGCTCTAACTGACCATGGCACCATGTTTGGCATAAAAGAATTTCACGCCGCGTGCAAAAAAGCAGAAATTAAACCCATTTTGGGTTGCGAAACATACGTGGCCGAACGCAGTTTTTCTGATAAAACCGATGTGGTTGACCGCTATGGGAACCACCTGATTTTGCTGGCAAAGAATAAAACAGGTTACCGTAATTTGGTAAAACTTATTTCCATTGCCAGCACTGAAGGTTTTTATTACAAACCACGCATCGACAAAAAAATTCTGGAGGAACACAGCGAAGGACTCATCGTTTCATCGGCTTGCCTGGGTGGAGAAATTCCGCAATACATTATGAAAAACCAGATAAAAGAAGCCGAGGAAGTTATTCAATGGTATAAAAACATTTTCGGAGAAGATTTTTACCTGGAATTAATGAGGCATCCTGCAGAGGAAGCGAAGCAGCGGGAAAACGTTTACGACAACCAGGTTTGGGTAAACGAGATACTCGTTCAATTGGCAAAAAAACACAACGTTAAATTAATTGCTACCAACGACGTGCACTTTACCAATGCCGAAGATGCCGATGCCCACGACCTGCTCATTTGCTTAAACACCGGCAAAGATGTGGACGACCCAAACCGGATGCGCTACACAAAACAGGAATGGTTTAAAACACAACAGGAAATGAATAAGCTGTTTTCCGACATTCCTGAAGCGCTGGCAAATACAGCCGAAGTGGTTGAAAAAATAGAAGATTTTGAACTGAATTCAACTGCCATTATGCCCTTTTTTCCCATTCCTGAAGAATTTGGGACAATGGAAGATTTCAGGAAAGAATACACCGAAGTTAAACTGTTTGAAGAATTTGGAGAAGAAACGTTCACCCGGCTGGGCGGTTACGAGAAGGTACTTCGCGTGAAACAAGAAGCAGCTTACCTCAGGCATTTGACTTTCGAAGGTGCAAAAGAACGGTATGGTGACCCTGTGCCTGAAGATATAGCTACCCGGCTCGACTTCGAACTGAATACCATTAAACTAATGGGTTATCCGGGTTACTTCCTCATTGTTCAGGATTTTATAAACGCAGCCCGCGAAATGGATGTGATAGTTGGCCCGGGTCGCGGCTCAGCGGCAGGAGCCGCAGTTTCTTACTGCACTGGTATTACCAACATCGACCCCATAAAATACGATTTGCTTTTCGAACGTTTCCTAAATCCCGATCGTATTTCACTTCCTGATGTGGATATCGATTTTGACGATGATGGCCGGCAACTGGTACTCGACTATGTAACCAAAAAATACGGGCAAGACAAAGTGGCCCACATTTGTACTTTTGGAACCATGGCCACAAAAATGGCTATTCGCGATGTAGCGCGCGTGCTCAAACTCCCCTTACCCGAGGCCGACCGGCTGGCAAAGCTGGTGCCCGAAGCACCAAAAATGACATTTCAAAAAGCTTTTAAGGAAAGTCCTGACTTGAAAAGAGAAAAAAATTCCGACAATCCGCTCATCGCAAAAACCATAAAATTTGCCGAAACACTTGAGGGTTCCGTGCGGCAAACCGGAGTTCATGCCTGTGGAATACTAATCAGCCGTGATCCACTAACCGACCATATTCCACTCATGCCAACCAAAGATGGAGAAACGCTGCTTACAACCCAATACGATGGGCGTTTTGTTGAAGACATTGGTCTGCTAAAAATGGATTTCCTGGGATTAAAAACCCTTTCTATTATTAAGGAAACATTGGAAAACATTAAACTTTCGAAAGGAATTGAAATAGACATTGAAAACATTCCGTGGGACGATGAAAAAACATTTGAGCTTTTTAGCCACGGCGAAACCACGGCTATTTTTCAGTTTGAATCGGAAGGGATGAAAAAGCACCTGCGCGATTTGAAACCCAACCGGTTTGAAGATCTTGTAGCCATGAACGCGCTTTACCGGCCTGGCCCGATGGAATACATACCGGCCTATATTGCCCGGAAACATGGTCGCCAAAAGGTGGAGTACGACCTCCCTATGATGGAACAATACCTGAGTGAAACTTATGGAATTACCGTATTTCAGGAGCAGGTGATGTTGCTTTCGAGGTTGCTGGCCAATTTTACACGGGGCGATTCAGATACCTTGCGTAAGGCAATGGGTAAAAAAATTACTTCTTTAATGGATAAACTTAAAGTAAAATTTGTAAATGGATGCAAGGCTAACTTCAAGTTTATGGATGAATGCAAACTGGTTGGTAAAAAACCTGACGATGTAATTGAAAAAATATGGAAAGACTGGGAGGCTTTTGCTTCTTACGCTTTCAACAAATCGCACTCAGTTTGTTATGCTTACATTGCTTATCAAACCGGCTACCTGAAAGCCCGCTTTCCTGGTGAATTTATGGCGGCCAACCTGAGCCGTAACCTCAGTAACATTACCGAAATTACCAAACTAATGACTGAGTGCAGCAGTATGAAACTGAATGTACTTGGCCCGGATGTGAATGAAAGTTTTTCTAAATTTACCGCCAACAAAAATGGAGATATACGCTTTGGAATGGCTGCTATTAAAGGAGTTGGAGCCGGAGCTGCCAAAGACATTATTGAGGCACGAAAAAAAAACGGTCCGTTCAAATCCATTTACGATTTTGTTGAAAATGTTAACCTGCAAACCGTAAATAAAAAGAACCTGGAAGCGCTTGCTATGGCCGGGGCTTTCGACAGTCTGGAAGGGCTGAAACGCAGCAGCTTTTTTGCCGGGGATCATGAAAACGACAGCACTTCTTTTATTGAAAAGCTGATTCGGTACGGAAATAAAATTCAAACCGAAAGCCAAAGCATGCAGCAAAGCCTGTTTGGTGATCTCGGCAGTAGTGCCGATATAAAAAAACCACCAGTGCCCGAGGTGGAAGAATGGCCAAAAATTATTCTGCTGGAAAAAGAAAAAAGCCTCATCGGAATTTATCTTACCGCCCATCCCCTCGATGATTATAAGATTGAAATTCAAAACTTCTGCTCGCGCGATGTTTCACTTAAAGACTTGAAAAACGACATTGAAAAATACAAGGACCGCGATTTAACTTTTGGCGGTATGGTTACGGCTGCACGCGAAGGAACCTCAAAAAACGGAAAACCTTTCAGCACACTAACTCTCTCGGATTATACCGATTCCATGGAGTTTTTCTTTTTTGGTCAGGACTTCGTCAACTTTCACAAATACTGTAAAACCGGCTTATTTATTTTGGTAAAAGGAACGGTAAAACCGCGTTTTAATAACAGCGATACGTTTGAATTTAAGGCATCACAAATTGAACTCCTTTCAGAAGCCAGAAAAAATTACGTGAAAAGTTTAACAGTAAACATTCCATTAGATAAATTAAACGAATCGGTTATTGAAGAAATTGAAAAATTAGCCCAAAACAATAAAGGACAGGCGTTGTTAAAATTCAATGTGTATGATCCGGAGAGTAATATGTATATTCATTTATTTTCGAGAAATACGCGGATTGAACTCACTAACCGATTTCTGAGTTATTTTGATGAAAAGCCGGATATCGGATTTAGAATTAATTAGCTAATTTTGTAAACTTTAAATATTAACATTAAATAAAAAAACTATGGCAGTAGAAATTACCGATGCCAATTTTGAGGAATTGGTAGTAAATTCAGATAAACCTGTAATGATTGACTTTTGGGCAGTTTGGTGCGGACCTTGCCGGATGATAGCTCCCATTGTGGAAGAAATGTCAACAGAATACGAAGGAAAAGCTGTAATTGGAAAAGTGGACGTGGATTCCAATCCGAACGTGGCCATGAAATATGGTATCAGGAACATTCCCACCGTTCTTTTTGTAAAAAACGGGGAAGTAGCTGATAAACAAGTGGGTGCAGCACCTAAGCAGGCATTCACCTCGAAACTGGATGCGCTTTTGTAGAGAACTGTTCATTCATTTAAAAATATAAATTGAGGCGGCTTCCCGTAGTTTGGTGCCGCCTTAATTATTTTAAATCAACTGTTTTGAAAAACATTTTCGACATAGAGCAGTTTCACCAGTTCGACAACCTGGGACTGATTGCAAAAGAAGTGGTTGAAGGATTTATTACGGGTTTGCACCGTAGTCCTTTTCATGGCTTTTCGGTTGAATTTGCCGAACACCGGCAATACAACCAGGGTGAATCAACCAAACACATCGACTGGAAACTGTTTGCCCGTACCGACAAACTTTTTGTGAAACAATACGAAGAAGAAACCAACCTACGCTGCCAGTTGGTTATCGATACATCGTCATCTATGCTTTTCCCTTATTTTAAAGGGAAGAAACACCTGGAAAACAAACTGGCTTTTTCGGTTTACACGGCAGCAGCACTTATTTATCTGCTTCGCAAACAGCGCGATGCAGTAGGCCTTACCCTTTTTTCGGATGAGATTGAATTCCACACCTCTCCCCGCCTTTCTTCTGTTAATGCCGAATTGATGTTTGGAAAGCTTTCGGAGCTTATTCAACCTGAAAACGCCCATCTGCGCAAAAATACAAATACCACAGACGTACTTCACCAAATTGCCGAAAATATACACAAACGTTCGCTGGTGGTTATTTTCAGCGACATGATCGACAGCCAAAAAACCGAAGAACTTTTTTCGGCCTTGCAGCACCTGCGTTACAACAAACACGAGGTTTTACTTTTCCATGTTACCGACCACAAACAGGAACGGGAATTTCAATACAGCAATCGACCCCATAAATTTGTAGATTTGGAAAGCGGGCAGGTAGTGAAGTTCAACCCATGGGAAGTAAAAAATCATTACGTTTCTAAAGTGAAATCCTACTTCGACGATTTAAAAGTAAAATGCGGACAGTACCAAATTGACCTTGCAGAAGCCGATATTAATAAAGATTTCAAGGAAGTTCTGTTAGCTTATCTTGTTAAAAGGAAAAGGTTGTTTTAACCGAAAGACAAGGAAAACCACAAATCTTTTAAAAAAATTTTTTCTTTTCCGAAAACCTGTTATTTTTGCAACGCTTTTGAAAAAGCAACACGTTCTGAAGAAACAAAATATTCCCTAGTAGCTCAGTTGGTTAGAGCGGCGGACTGTTAATCCGTAGGTCGTAGGTTCAAGTCCTACCTGGGGAGCCAGACAGGACAAGAGGTCATTTTCGACCTCTTTTTTTGTGTCCTTATACTTCTGGAATCCTTATCTGATAATAGATTCACAATTACATCCTTTT
>JAZBNQ010000262.1:0-8339 GCA_036350775.1 Mariniphaga sp. | reverse complement strand
TGCGAAATCGAAAACAATCCGGAAGGAAAGAAGGGCATTAAAATTTCTATCTTTGCAAAAAAACAAATTTTATGATTTTTGTAACCGGCGGAACCGGCTTAATTGGCGCACATTTGTTATTCAAATTAATATCTTCCGGAAAAAAGGTAAAAGCACTTAAACGCAAAACGAGTAACTTGCAACAAGTGCTTAATATTTTTTCCTTTTATGAAGAAAATCCGGAAAAACTTTTCAACCAGATTGAATGGGTTGACGGCGATATGCTGGATTATTTTGAATTGGAAAAATTGGTGGCCGGAACAATGGAAGTTTATCATTGTGCAGCCATGGTTTCATTCAGTAAAAGCGAACGCAAACAAATGATTCACAACAATGTGGAAGGAACCGCCAATTTGGTAAATGCGGCTTTGGAAACCGGTGTAAAAAAATTCTGCCATGTAAGCTCCGTATCGGCTTTGGGAACCAATCAGAATGGTTTTGTAATTGATGAACAAACCAATTGGGTACCCAGTAAAAAGGCTACCGGTTATTCACACAGCAAGTTTTTTTCTGAAGCGGAAATCTGGCGTGGCGTTGAAGAAGGGCTGGATGCCGTTATTGTAAATCCTTCCATTGTTTTAGGGCCGGGGAACTGGGAAAACGGAAGTTCGCGGTTATTCAAAACGGTTTGGAACGGTATGAAATTTTTCACCAAGGGAATTACCGGATATGTGGATGTAAAAGATGTTGTCCGGGCTATGATTTTGCTCATGGACGATAAAAATTTTGAAAACTGTAAAAACCAACGATTCCTTTTAAATGCAGAAAACCTAAGCTACCAGGAATTATTCACTCAAATTGCAAAAGCCCTTGATAAACCAAAACCAAATCTTTATGCCTCACCCCTCGTTACAGCGTTTGCCTGGCGCGGTGCTAAACTAACCGGGTTGTTCAGCAAAAACCAGCCAACCATTTCCCGGGAAACGGCGCATGCAGCGCACACGAAAAATTTATTTGATGGCAGCAAAATAACCCAATCTGTTAATTTTGAATACATACCGGTTTCAGAATCAATAAAACAAACCGCCATCTGCTTAAAAAAAGATATGCAAAACGGCTGACCAGAAATCAAATGAAAGTTTTAACCACCCAAACCCTCACTCTTCTTTTGAAGTATGCGCCTGGTAAATACTGGCATTCAGCTCAAATCCAATAAGCAGAATCAAAGACATAACATAAATTAAAAACAGGATGATTAAAAGGGTTCCGATGGAGCCATACAATTTATTGTACTGACTAAAATTGTTGATGTAGTATGAGAAACCCACCAGGGCAATAATATTAAGAAGAGTTGACAGCGTACTCCCAGCAGAAATAAACCGCCATTTGGTTTTTTTCGCAGGAGCCATGTAATACAAAAAAGAGTTGGCAAAAAACAGAAGGGCAATAATTACAACCCATCGACCGAAATTGAGCAGTAAAATAGTAAAGTTGTCACGCAATATATCGTTATCCTGCAAATAGTTAATGGCTATCTGCCCACCAATAAGCAGGAGTACTGCAAGGGCAAGTAACAGGGAAAGGATAATAAGCAGCAAGATGGCAGCCAGCCGCTGACTAAACCACGATCTCCTGTTAATACTGTGGATGGTAGCATCAAAAGCGCTCATCATGGAAGCAATTCCGTTGGTCGAAAAAATCAGCGCCATTAAAAACCCCAAAGACAACAAACCACCTCTCGGATTTTTTAAAATATCAATAATCGTATCTTCAACTACGTCAAATGTTCCTTGTGGCAATAATTCCTGAATGAGGCGAAAAAGTTCGTCCTGAAAGTTTTCGATCTGGATATAAGGAATGAGTGTAAATAAAAACAGGACGGCCGGGAAAAATGCGATAAAAAATGAAAAGGCAATGGCAGATGCCCTGGTGGGAATGGATCCATTAACAATGCTGCGCCAAAAAAACAAGGCAACATCATACAGCGGAACACCATCGAAAAAGGGCAGCGAAATTTTTTCAGCCCGCTCAATTAAATGTTCTCCAATACGTTTATATCTGTCACGATTTAAATACCCTCCCTTCATCGGGTCATTCCTGTTTTTCAATTCTGAGTTGGTGGATGTAATTCTTTTCGTCACTTTTTTTCAGCAGAAAATATACCCTGAAATTGCCTTTTTTAGTTCCAAGATTCCCAATTACAGACATGGCTCCTTCCTTGCCACTCTGATGAATTACCGAAAAACTTTGCGGCGAATAGCTGTTGAAAAAATCATTCAAAATAAGTTGTGCCTGTGCTTTGCTGTAAACATTATCGCTTTCAGGTATTACCAATTCAACATTCTGGTTGAAATGTTCTGAAAGCGACCTGGCATTGCCTGATTTCAGGCTAAGAATAATCTCATCGGGAATTTGTGCATTTGCCGGTATGGTAAACAAAAGCATTCCGGCAAAAAGGAAAATTATGAATAATTTATTTTTTACGGATGACATGATTTCAAATTTTTCAAATATTAAGCGCCATTTTCATAGCAAAAACTGTGCAAAAACAGTTTCAACCTCTTATTTTTGGTAAATTTAAAAAATAAATATTCAATACACAGAATGAAGCTTACTTTATTAATGGTTGGCAAAACAGATGAAAAGTACCTGCAGGAAGGAATTGACCGGTATAAAAAGCGTTTGGAACATTATATTGATTTCAGACTTGAGATTATTCCGGATTTAAAAAAGGGAAAAAACATGATGGTGAACCAGCAAAAATTGAAAGAAGGAGAGCTAATTCTGGCCAAGCAAGGCCCGGCAAAAGAATTTCACCTTTTCGATGAACAAGGCAAACAGTTTTCTTCGAGGCAGTTTGCAGCGTTTCTTCAGAAAAAAATGGCCAGCGGAATTAAAGAACTTGTGTTTGTTATTGGAGGGCCTTATGGATTTTCAGACGATGTGTATAACCGGGCCAATGCAAAAATTTCATTGTCGAAAATGACTTTTTCGCACCAGTTGGCTCGACTTTTGTGTATGGAGCAGTTTTACAGGGCTTTTACTATTTTAAAAGGAGAACCATATCATCACGACTAATGTGTTTTGGAAAATAAATAAATACAGTTTCCTCATTATTGCCCTTTGCTTTTTTGTGGCTGCGGCAATTATTGAAAACGGACTGCTCAGGCAGCACCCTGAAACACATTTGATCGAAGATTTTCAGGAACAACTTCGTCAACATGAAAAGGAACTCAAATCACAGGTGACCGACATTGCGCTTCTCGCAGAACAAGAAAATTTTGATGGAAGTTTTACAGAAAGTCTTAATCTGAGCAGCCGTCTCCTTGAAGAACGCGGCTTTGGATTTTTAATTTACCAAAACGGAAATCTGGGGTACTGGTCTGACCGTTCACTCGCTTTTTTTGATGAACTCGACTATTTTACAGAAAAGGAAAAGTTAATTCAATTACCAAACGGTTTTTATCTTGTCCAACACAAAAAAGTTAAGGAGTTTGACATCATAGGACTTCACCTGATTAAAACCAAATACCAATACGAAAATAAATACCTTAAAAACAGATTTTTTAAAGACTACAAACTCCCCGATGAATTTGAGATCGAAGTAAATGAAACCAATGATTTGTATGCTGTTTACAACTCCGGCAACGATTACCTTTTCAGCATAAAACCACAGGGAGTTTACCTTTGCACCACCCGCCAGCTTTATCTCCCGGGCATCATGTATTTTTTTGGCCTTCTTATTATGCTTATATATTTCAGGCGCGAGTTCCTGGAATCCAGGGCTTCCTTCTTTTTTAAACTTTTTGGACTCGCCATTGCCCTTTTCCTGGTTTACTGGTTGCATTTAATATTCCACATCCCAAAAGTATTTTTCCTGCTCCGGTTTTTCAGTCCGTCGGTTTTTGCCCTCAACAACTGGCTTCCCTCGCTGGGCGATTTCTTTTTACTGGCACTTTTTTTCCTTTACTGGATGTATCATTTCGGGAAACATCTCGATTTAGAGGAATTGCAAAAAGATTCTTTTTTGCCACGGAAAGTAATCGCCCTGTTATTGCTTCTTTTTTCAGGCAGCACCTATCTGCTTATCCATTTTTACACACGGGAACTCATTTTTAATTCTACCATATCCTTCTCACTTAACCGCATTATTGAAATTTCAACGCAAAGCGTTCTCGCCATCTTTTCAGTAGGTATGATGCTGCTGGCGGTTTTCATTTTAACCATAAAAATTATCGACAACATACGCAACGACTTCAGGCTGGGGCATATAATTCTGGTTGCAATACTGGTTGGAATTTTCCTGGCCGGAATACAATTTCTTTCCATTCAAACTGTATCTGCTGAAGCACTTGTCTTGTTTGTCGGTGCCACTGTTCTGGCCTCATTATTCAGTAAAAACTACCTCCAAAAGTTCACGCTTAGTTATCTCATTATTTTTGTTTCAGCTGCTTCGCTCTACTCTTTGATAGTTTTTTACGGCACCACTGCAACAAAACAGCGCGATGAACAGAAATTAATGGCAGTAACCCTTGTGGCAGAACGAGATCCGGCGGCTGAAGTATTTTTGGCAGAAATTCAAAAAGCCATACAAAAAGATTCTGTTATTCCCAGTCTTCTTATCGAAGAAGAGGATGAATTTGTATTGAATCATATTGAAGAAACTTATTTCAACAGCTATTTCAGGCAGTATGATGTCAGGTTTTTTAAATGCTCGGGCGCCGACAGCCTTTACATTGAAATGGACAAACGCATGGCGCCATGTTTCGATTTTTTTGAAGACATGATTCAGGCTCAAGGCATTAAAATTCCGGGGACCAACTTCTATTTTATGGACAACATGAATGGAAGGATTTCATACACCGGCTGGCTCCACTACCCGTTATCTTCTGAAGAAAAAGGAGTTTCCATTTTTATTGAATTGAATTCGGAACTGCTTTTCGAAGGAATTGGTTTTCCTGAATTGCTGATTGATAAATCGATGGCCAAACCTGAAAATTACAAAAGGTTTAGTTACGCCAAATATTATGGTGGTGAACTCACCGACCGTCACGGCGATTACAATTACAACTTTTATGTGCATACCTACCTGTCGTCGGGTCAGGAGTTTGAATATAACCGCTGGGACGGGATGGAACACCTGATTTACCATACCTGGGAAGACAATTATGTGATTGTTTCTCGTGATCTTTTCACCTTCGTCGATTATCTGATTTCCTTCCCCTATCTTTTCGTTTTTTACTTTCTTTCTGTTTTAATTTTACTTGTCATTGGAAATCAGTCAATCCGTAAACGTTCCATCAAATTCGACCTGAAATTTAGAATTCAGGCAGCAATTATTTCAATCGTATTTGTTTCGTTGCTCATGGTAGCCATGGCAACAATCTGGTACAATGTGAAGGAATACAAGGAAAAGCACCAAAATGATTTGAATGAAAAACTGATTTCCATTGCCGAGGAAATAGACATGCGACTTGAGAACGTGGAGGTACTGAACGAAGAACTTATTGACTGGCTGACCCGCGAACTGGCCAAATTGTCAAACATTTTCAGAACCGACATCAATATTTATGGAACAGACGGGCATTTACTTGCTTCTTCGCGCCCTGAAATTTTCACCCGCGGGCTTGTTTCAGACCGGATGAATTCAAAGGCATACAATGAAATTTTCAATAATTTTCAACTCACCCATTTTCAACCCGAAGAAATTGGATTACTTTCTTACCTTTCTGCCTACAAGCCGGTGATTAACAATACGGGTGATTACCTTGGAGTAATTAACCTCCCCTATTTTATCAAACAGGACAGGTACAGCCAGGAACTTTCCACCATTGTTGTGGCATTTATCAACCTTTACGTGCTGTTGTTCCTGGCAAGTATTATAGTAGCCATTTTTATTGCCAATCAAATTACCCGGCCACTGGTGCTTATTCAGGAGAATTTACGGAAAATAGAACTGGGCAAACGAAATGAGCCCATTTATTACAACCGAAACGATGAAATTGGCAGCCTGGTAAAGGAATACAATAAAAAAGTTGATGAACTGGCCGTTAGCGCCGAACTGCTTGCCCGGTCAGAGCGCGAGTCGGCATGGCGCGAAATGGCCAAACAGATTGCACACGAAATTAAGAACCCGCTCACCCCCATGAAACTGAACATCCAGCATCTCCAGCGTTTTAAGGGGAAAGGCAAAGATTACGAAAAATACATTGAACGGGTAACTTCCACGCTGATTGAGCAAATTGACAACCTCTCCAACATTGCCACCGAATTTTCGAATTTTGCCAAAATACCTACTGCCCGAAACCAGGTTTTCAAACTATCAGAACAGCTTAAAAAAGTGATTGATTTATTTGAAACACACCAAAAAGTTAGGCTTGAATTTCGGGCCAACGGACTGGACTATGTTGAAGTTAATGCCGATCGCGACCAGTTGTCAAGAGCCATTATTAACCTGTTAAAAAATGGTATCCAGTCGATTCCGGATGACCAAAAAGGAAAAATAGAAATTAACCTGAACCGGCGCGATCACATGGCTGTAATAGCAATAACTGACAATGGTGAAGGCATTTCAGAAGAACTTCGCGATAAATTATTCAGCCCCAGTTTTACCACAAAATCAAGCGGCATGGGGCTCGGGCTGGCTATTGTAAAAAATATTGTGGAAAATTTTTCGGGCCATGTGTGGTTCGAAACCGAAGAGGGAAAAGGATCAACTTTTTATATTGAAATACCCATTTGGGAAGGATAAAATTTCATCTTATTAAAATTGTTAGTTTTCTATGGTATAAGATGGAATTCGCATGTCCCGATAGCTACCGGGATTAATCATCCTCGTTTGTGTTAAAGATTTCTCATGCTCGTTTCATTTGCATTTCACAACCTTTTCTGTTAATCTTGTACTTCCTGTTTTATTTTAGCCAACACTATAAAATTTAAAATATGGTTCCATTATCATTTCGTGAAATAACTGAACGCCTCAAACAAATACAACTCCCTGAAACCGATGTGGTCATCGGGATTGGCAGTGGAGGTATTCCGCCGGCCACCATGGTGGCTTATCATTTAAATGCAGAATTACTGGTAATGGTACTTAATTACCGCGACGAACAAAACACTCCGCGTTACGAAGACCCCAAAGTGCTGGTAAAACCCGAATGGGAACTGAAAGGCAAACAAATATTGCTGGTTGACGATGTATCCGTTTCGGGAAAAACCATGCAGGCAGCACTCGAACAATTAAAAGGACTAAACGTAAAAACTTTGGCCATGAAGGGAAAAGCTGATTTTGTTCTTTTCCCTGAAATTAAAGACTGTGTAAAATGGCCATGGAAACCGTAAACAAAACCATACTAAAAAAATGAACAATGAAAAAACTATTCAATTTACCAACTCTGATTTTAGCTGTGGTCCTGCTTTTTTCATGCGGGCAAAAAACCACTCGAACTATCGATCCTGAAACCTATGCACGTTACCGGCAATCGGGTAACGAAATTTCCGGACAAACACAGGGAGTTTTACTTTCCAACGTTTCCAAGGCCATGCAAAAGGGCGGAAGTGTTTATGCTGTGGAGTTCTGTAACCTGCAGGCATCTGGCCTGGTGGACAGTCTGAATGCTGAATTCACCTGTGAAATTTCGCGCGTTACCAATAAGAACCGAAACCCGGAGAATAATCTGGAAACCAGTACAGACAGGAAAATATGGGATTATTTTTCAGGCATTCAGGAAAACGAAAAAATGCACGACACACTGGTTCAAAACAAGGAAAAAATAATTTACTATAAACCAATTCTTACGGCCATGCCGGCATGTTTGCAATGCCACGGAACAGTGGAAGAAATTGAACCGGAAACGTATAAAAAAATTCAAACCCTATACCCTGAAGACAAAGCCACAGGATATGCCCTGAACGAATTGCGCGGTTTGTGGAAAATTGAGTTCGGGAAAAAGTAAAACAATTTCTTACCTGTCAGTCAATCCCGGCTCCGGAAGTTTTGTTCCTATTTCAATTACTTATCCTAAATTCTAACCACCCCCATCCGGCCTATCGTGCCCCTGGCCGGATGAGCCCTCCTGAAGCCCCCTTTGCCGGCCACCGCCAAGGCCATACGCTGGCATTTCCCCCTAATTGGGGGAAAGGAAGCGGAATTTTTTGTTTTTTGAGGGGAAATTCGCAGTATAGATTTTTTATTGGGTAAAAAATATTTTACTGCTAAATATGCTATTAGCACAAATTTCTCTTCCTTTTAGGAGGAGTACTCCGCCTATGGCGGTGGGAGATGGTCATGTGAAATTAATCACGTTTGAAAATTTAAAACAAACCCTAGTAGGCCAGCATTACCGTACCGGTGCGTACCT
>JAZBNQ010000261.1:0-12171 GCA_036350775.1 Mariniphaga sp. | reverse complement strand
TCAGCCCGGTTTCTTCGCTGGAAGAATTAATGTATTCACCATCTTCGGTCCAGCATTTGTCACCGGCCAGAATTTCTTCGCGGCCTTCCACTTCTTTCGGGTCAAGAATACAAACGATGGGGATATTAAATTCTTTTGCAAACTCAAAGTCGCGGGTGTCGTGCGCCGGAACAGCCATGATGGCACCGGTTCCGTAACCCATTAACACATAGTCGGCAATCCAGATGGGGATGGGGTGATTGTTCACCGGATTAATGGCGTAGCGTCCGGTAAAAACACCGGTTTTTTCCTTTGCCAGGTCGGTGCGGTCCAAATCTGATTTCAATGCCGCAGCTTTCATGTATTTTTCAACCTCTGTTTTTTTCTCCTGAATTGTAATTTCTTCTGCAAGAATATGTTCTGGAGCAATAACCATATAGGTTGCGCCAAATAACGTATCGGGGCGTGTAGTATAAACGCGCAGGTTTTTGTTCAACCCTTCAACCTGAAAATCAATTTCAGCGCCGGTAGATTTGCCAATCCAGTTTTTTTGCATGTCGATAACTCCAGCAGGCCAGTCGAGACCGTTCAACCCCTGCAATAAGCGTTCGGCATAGTGTGGAATGCGCAGCAGCCACTGCTTTAGGTTTTTACGAACTACTTGATTTCCGCATTTCTCATGCGAACCATCGGTTAACACTTCTTCGTTGGCGCAAACTGTTTTACACGAGTCGCACCACCATACCTGGGCATTATCGTAATAAGCCAGCCTTTTTTCGCTGATGTAATTTTTTACTGCTTCGTTACCTTCTTTTTTTATTTCGTCAGGAATGACCAATTCTGAAATGGGGCGACCTTTTTGCTGTTCTTTGTCGAACCAGGTGTTGTACAATTGTTTAAAAATCCATTGCGTCCATTTAAAATAGTGCGGATCAGTAGTGTTTATTTCGCGGTCCCAGTCGTAGCTCAAGCCAATAGCTTTAATTTGCCTGCGGAAATTGTCGCAGTTTTTGTTAGTGGTAATGGCCGGGTGCGTGCCGGTTTGCATGGCATATTGTTCGGCTGGCAGTCCAAAAGCATCGTAACCCATGGGATGAAGTACGTTAAAACCTTTCATTCTTTTGTAGCGGCTCATAATGTCAGTTGCCGTGTATCCTTCGGGATGTCCTACATGCAGCCCGGCTCCCGAAGGGTAGGGAAACATGTCGAGGATGTAATATTTCGGTTTCGAAAAATCATCAGGAGTTTTAAATGTTTTGTTTTCTTCCCAGTATTTCTGCCACCGAGGTTCTATTTCCGCGAAATTGTATTCCATTTGTTTTGATAAATCTGATTTTAAGCCGCAAAGATAAAGATTTTGTTGGACGCTTGTGAAAACTCATTTCCCGATATGTTTTTAAAAACATGACAAAATTCATAAGAATTTCATTTTATTACTAAATTTGGTGCTTTTCAACTAATCTTTAAAAAAAATTACAGATAATGCTACAGTTTGTAAAAAACAATGACGCCTTGGGAAGTGTGAACCGGGGCGTTCCGTGTGAATCGGGTTTATGTACCCTATGCGAATCGTCGTGTAAAGGAAAATGTGAAACCTGGCTATCTTGTCTTGAAGGCCGAAAAATGCTCTACCCAAGAAGGTTTGGACACTCTACTTCCGGTGCGAGTCACGTAACCTCTGTTGGAATTGGCTACCATGGCCTTCGTATTCAGGGTTATGCCTATGGTTCAAAAGGAATGTCCGGTAAGCTTACGGATGATCCGGATGATTGCATTTTTACCAATGTGAATATCGAAACTGAATTTGGGAGCGAAATTAAAACAAAAAGCAGGTTGCCCATTATGACAGGTGCTTTAGGCTCAACATTTATTGCAGCCAAGTATTGGCCTTCGTTTGCAGTTGGTGCTGCTTTGGCTGGCTTTCCAATTGTTGTTGGCGAAAATGTGGTTGGTGTTGATCAGGAATCTGTTATCGAAAAGGGCCGAATCAAAAAAGCTCCCGAACTGGAAAGGAGAATTGAATATTTTATGCGTTACTACGATGGTTATGGAGCCATAATTATTCAGATGAATGTGGAAGATGCCCGCAATGGTGTGGCAGAATACCTGATTGATAAATACGGTAACGACGTAATTATTGAATTGAAATGGGGACAGGGTGCCAAAGACATTGGCGGGGAAATCCAGGTTTCGAGTCTGGAATATGCACAGTTTCTAAAAGATCGCGGTTACATTGTAGATCCCGATCCTTACAGCCCTGTTATAATTCAGGGATATAAAAACAGGGCTGTTACTGCATTTGCACGTCACAGTCGTTTGGGTGCCACCAACAAACACAAAGTTGACGATGTTCGTGAAGATTTTATGAATAATGTGGCCTATTTGCGCAAGTTAGGCTTCAAGAGAATTTCCCTAAAAACAGGTGCATACGGAATGGAAAACCTGGCCATGGCCATCCGTTTTGCAGCCGATGCCCAACTCGATTTGCTCACCATTGATGGCGCCGGTGGTGGAACAGGCATGAGCCCATGGAATATGATGCAACACTGGGGAATTCCTTCATTGCCACTTCATGCTAAAACGTATGAATACTGTAAAATTCTTGAAAATAAGGGAATCAGAGTTCCTGACATTTCGTTTGCCGGAGGGTTTGCCCGTGAAGATCACCTCTTTAAGGCTTTATCGCTTGGTGCTCCGTTTGCGAAAATGGTTTGCCTTGGGCGTGCCCCAATGATTGCAGGCTTTTTGGGCAGCAACATTGAAGCAACATTTTATCCCGAACGAAAAGTGGAATTAAATGGCCATTGGGAAAAACTTCCGCCAACAGTTACTGAATATGGTATTTACCCGGAAGAGATTTTTACCGAATGGGAAACGGTTAAAAACAAAGTAGGCGCCGATGAAATGAAAAATATTCCGTTTGGCGCTGTTGCCATGATGGGTTATGCCGATAAACTCGGCGCCGGATTACAGCAATTTATGGCCGGTGCTCGTAAATTCAATCTCGGTGAACTCAGCCGAAGCGACTTGATTTCATCCAACCGGGAAACGGCGGAAATCGCCAACATACCTTTTATGACTGATGCTTTGGACGAGGAAGCGAAAGCTGTATTACTTGGTTAGACTTTTGTTTTAAATCGCAAATAAGTTTATGTTAAAATGAATTAGATTTCTAATTATTTTCGTTGTGTATAAAACAGGTTGAAAAATTGCATTTTTTGTGAGGTTTCAACCTGTTTTTTATTCAGGTTGCCAAAGTTTTAAAAAATCACAAGATTTCAACCTAAAACGCATTTTATTTTCATTTTGAGTAGAAAAATGAAGTAATTCTGAAGAATTTTGGTTTTTTTTCCGAAAATTTCTTAAAAAACCAAATAATTATTCTTTTTTCGCAATTATTACTTTTTTTGGAAAAAATAGCTATTTCCAGGTTAAGCCCAATTTTTAACGAACATTAGTTTTTTATTTTTCTTATAAAGAATGAGATAATTTTTTTTTTTGACAGCAACAGACTAGTACAGATATTTTATGAATTTAAAAGATCCAAAGCAATTTACAGCGGATTTTATGGCCTATGTACAGGCTAAAAATCCCGGTGAACCTGAATTTTACCAGGCAGTGCTGGAAGTGGTTGAAACACTTTCAGAGTTTTTAATTAAAAATCCGAGATATATTCAGTCGAAAATACTGGAGCGGATGATAGAACCCGAGCGGGTTATTCAGTTTAGGGTTCCATGGATGGACGATGGAGGAAACATTCATATCAACCGCGGTTACCGAGTGGAAATGAACAGTGCCATCGGTCCGTATAAAGGCGGTTTACGTTTCCATCCTAATGTAAACCTGAATATTTTTAAATTTTTAGCCTTTGAACAGGTTTTGAAAAACAGCCTCACATCCCTGCCCATGGGTGGTGGAAAAGGAGGATCAGACTTCGATCCGAAAGGAAAATCGGAAAATGAAGTGATGCGCTTCTGCCAGAGTTTTATGACCGAACTTTCGCGCCATATTGGCCCGGATACCGATATTCCTGCAGGTGATATTGGCGTGGGTGGCCGCGAAATTGGATTTATGTATGGTCAGTACAAACGGTTGCGAAACGAGTTTACCGGGGTATTAACCGGTAAAGGAATTGGCTGGGGTGGCTCGCTTATCAGGCCCGAAGCGACTGGTTACGGGACCGTTTATTTTGCCGAAGAAATGTTGAACACCCGCGGCGACAGCATGAAAGGGAAAACCGTAACCATTTCCGGTTCAGGAAATGTAGCCCAGTTTGCGGTTGAAAAAGTACTCGATTTAGGCGGGAAACCAGTAAGCCTGTCCGATTCCAGTGGTTCCATTTACGATCCGGACGGAATCGACCGGGAAAAGCTTGAGTACATTAAATTGCTGAAAAATGTTTACCGGGGCAGGATTCTGGAATATGCGGAAAAGTATGATGTTTCGTATTACGAGAAAAAACGGCCGTGGGGTATTAAATGCGATGTGGCTCTTCCTTGTGCCACACAAAACGAAATTAGTGGAGCCGAAGCAGAAGTACTTTTGAAAAACGGCTGTTTTGTTGTTGCCGAAGGAGCAAATATGCCTTCGACGTATGAGGCTGAACATAAATTTCTGAATGCCAAAATTTTATACGCACCCGGAAAAGCAGCAAATGCCGGAGGTGTTGCAGTTTCGGGGCTCGAAATGACCCAAAACAGCATGAGGCTGAGCTGGACTCGCGAAGAAGTGGATGAAAAACTGAAGTCGATTATGACCAATATTCACACCATGTGTGTAAAACACGGCAAAGAAAGCGGAGGTTTTGTAAACTATGTAAAAGGAGCCAATATTGCCGGTTTTGTTAAAGTTGCCAATGCCATGATGGCGCAGGGGTTGGTATAAAAACATTTTAAATTTTGAAAGTATCCTGGCAGTTTTTGCCAGGATATTTTTTTTAAAATCTGTCCGTGCCACAGATGACGGGCATAATTTTTGTAGTTTCCCGCGCTGAAAAAAACAGTTTTTAAAAATTGCTTTGTGAGATACCTGATTTTATTTTTTCCATTATTTGTTGTTTCTGTTAGTACCACTGCACAAAATATTCGTGTAATAAATGCAGCAACAAAAGAACCTGTTGAGAATGTGCTGGTTATTTCTAAAGAATATACAACCCAAACCAATGTAAATGGATTGGTTAGTTTGGAAAATATTGAAAAAAATGAAACCTTGATGTTTCAGCATTCTTCATTTTTTAAAATTACAACAACCCTCGATAAAATAGAAGCCCGTGGAAATATTGTTGAACTCACTGAAGCCCCCATCAGAATTGACGAAATAGTTATTTCTGCAAACAGGTGGGAAGAAGTAAAAACTGAAATACCATTTAAAATTCAGAATATCAATTCCTCTGATATTTTGCATGCGCAGCCTCAAACTTCGGCCGATTTGCTCGGAAGTAAAGGTGGTGTTTTTATTCAAAAAAGTCAGATGGGTGGGGGCAGTCCTATGATTCGGGGATTTTCGGCAAACAGGCTTTTGCTGGTGGTAGATGGAATTCGCATAAACAATGCCATTTACCGAAGCGGAAACCTCCATAATATTATTTCGCTCGATGCCAATAGTTTGGAACAAACTGAAGTTATTTTCGGGCCGGGAACAGTTATTTACGGAAGCGATGCCCTGGGCGGAGTAATGAGTTTTTCTACACTTACACCACGTTTATCCACTTCAGAAGAAACAAAGGAGAAAGGCAAAATACTAACACGCTACTCGGTTGTTAATAAAGAAAAAATGATTCACGGGCATTTTTCTATGGGAGACAAAAAATGGGCAACATTACTTGGTGCTACATTCTCTGATTTTGGTGATTTGCGGATGGGCAGCCATGGCCCGGATGAATACCTTCGTCCTGAATATATATCACCAGGGAAAAACCCGGAAGATGACCAGGTTATAAAAAGTTCAAATCCTGAAATTCAAACTCCGACTGGATACAGCCAGCTAAACCTGATGGGAAAATTCAGGTACCGGCCAACTGAATTTATGGATATTACACTGGGCCTTCACCATTCTCAAACATCCGACATTCCTCGTTACGACAGGTTGGTGGTTTACCGCAACGAAACATTGCAATACGCCCGGTGGTACTACGGTCCGCAAAAATGGACACTACTTTCCGGTCAAATTAACTACAAAAAGGAGCATTTTCTGTTTGACAGGTTTAATCTTCTTGCCGGATTTCAGAATTATGCTGAAAGCCGGAATGACAGAAAGCTGTATGATTCCACTTTAAATCAGCGGATTGAAAACCTTGGGATTTATTCCTTAAATATTGATTTTGGAAAAATTTTGAACGACCGGCATGAACTTTTTTACGGCGCAGAAGCCTTTCATAACCGCGTGGGTTCAACAGGAAAGGCAATTCATATAATATCCGGAGAGTCAATGAACATTTCGCCACGATATCCCGATGGCTCAGCGTATTCGAATATTGCAGGATACCTTTCCTGGAAATTTAAGTTGAATGAGAAATTCATTTTTCAAACTGGCGGCCGGTTTACTCAAACCTATCTTAGCGGAGAATTCGATCGCAATTTTTACGCCTTCCCTTTTGATGATTTCGAAATGAAAAATTCAGCGGTAAACGGAAATGCAGGACTGGTGTGGCATCCAACAAAGGAATGGCAAATAAATTTGAGCGCGTCAACGGGGTTTCGTTCGCCTAACATCGACGATGTAGCCAAAGTTTTTGATTCGGAACCAGGGAATGTGGTTGTTCCAAATCCGGATTTGAAACCAGAATTTGCACGGAATATCGAAACAGGTATAATCCGCCATTTTCAGGGAAAAGGGAAAATTGAATTTTCTGCATTTTATACTCAACTAAAAAATGCTATGGTTCGGCGCGATTTTCGGTTAAATGGCCAGGATTCCATCATGTACGATGGGATTTTAAGTAAAGTGGAAGCGCTGGTCAATGCCGAATCGGCAAAAATTTACGGGGGTAGTTTTTTGTTCGAATTTCTGATAAATGCAGAGCTGCGTGCGCTAAATGAATTCACTTTAACTTACGGGAAAGATTCAGAAGGTTTTCCGTTACGCCATGTTCCACCGGTATTTGGCCGTTCTCATTTGCAATTTGAAAAAGAATCTCTGCTTTTTGATCTTTTTGTAGAATATAACGGGAAGTTTGAATATGAGCAACTTGCTCCGGATGAGCAGGACAAACCACATCTTTATGCCACTGATGAAAATGGCAATCCCTGGTCGCCGGGCTGGTGGACACTTAATTTGAAGTGGAATTACAACTTTAGTGAATTGTTAATTCTTTCAGGCGGGATTGAAAATATTTTGGATAAGCGATATCGTTCATATTCTTCGGGAATAGTGGCGCCGGGAAGAAATTTCTATATTTCTTTTGGCATCCATTTTTGATTTTTTCAATTAAAAAATAATAAAAGAAAACTATTACCGTTTTGTTTCCATGAAGGCGGGAATCTGTCCATTTATTTTTTACCATCAATTCGGTTTTGCCTTCAAAAGAGGGGCGCAGGTCGTCCCTCTTTCTTTTTAGAAATTCTTTTTAAGGAAATCACGGGCATTGGTTCGCATAAACCGTTCAACAATGTCAGAAGCCCTCATTTTATTATAGTCTTTAAGGTTGTCCGACTGGCTTGAAGCAATAAAATTGTAGGCATGTTTTTCAAGGTAGCTATCGAAAAGTGGCATTTCTTCTGCACCCCAAAATCCGTTGAGCGGATTTATCATTCCATCGAAATCTGATCCGATACACTGAATTCCCCAGGCATACAGATCGTGTCGGTTAAGCACTTCGGCAATATGCTGAATCTGGTTCCAAACAAGTTTCGATTTGTAAAAAAGCATTTTCCTGCGGGCAAGAGCAGGCCCTGTTTTTTTCAGTTCCATTTCACTGGCTACTCTTCGTTCGTCAAACTGAATGCCGAACAAACCGCCTGACTGTGCAATTTTTACAATTTCATCATCATAAAAGTTAATGTCGTTTGGTTGAAATTTTCCGTAGTTAAACAAGTCGTCTTCCACTTTTTCCAGGTGCGAACGAAATCCGTTCACTGCTCCGTGGCTTACTATCAGTGGAATAATTTCTCCCTGGTGTTCTTCTTCCAAAAACCGGTAATATTCGTTACGGGCTTTTACACTCATGTGTTTTAGGTCGGGTAAAACCCGCCGTCCGTTTGTATTGTCAAGTAATTTTCGCAATACTTTCCATCCCAGTTCATTAAATCCTGAATCCATTCCTTCTGTCTGGTCAATCATTTTCCGCACAATGCCGCTTAAACTCTGAGCGTGCCCAACCATTTCGTTGTAAAAATGATGTGTGAGTCCAATAAAGAAGAGCTTTTTATCCCAGTTTTTTACTTTTTCAACGTTGGCAAGAATCTCATCGGGATCAGCATTTCTTCCCATCATTTGCAAACCTGCATTAAATACATGGGTTCCTTCAATTGTAAGAATTACAAAAATAGTACGAATGTCCGGCTCCTGGTTTTCTTCTATTTCATTGAAGCTCGAAACAATTTTGTACCGGTGCCATATCCCGTCTATTTTTACTTTATGGCCGTCGAGCTGTTTGTAAAAATCATACTCCATTTCGAGGTCAGTAAAATAATCGGTCATGCTCTGAACATGGTCAATGCGTTTTTTGCCCAGGCCGGTAACCAGATTTCCAATTATGTCTCCCGGAAGCCCGGTGCCAAGTTTATTCATTACAAACCCTTTTTCCAGTCCGCATAGCGAAACAAAAACAATTTCGGCTCCCCCTTTTGCAAGTGAAGTGAAATCCGATTGACGAAACTTGGTGAGGGTTGTTGTAATGTTTAAAAATTTGTCCAGAAATGTTGCTGCATCGTAATGCCAGATGCTGTCCACACGGTTTTTATCTGGATTGTTCCTGCCCGGTTTGTTGTTAAAACTCTTACCCATCGGTTTCATAGCCGGGTGAATGTGTAAATCAATAAATTTTGTTTCCATTTTTCCTGATTTTGTTTTAAAAAAGACTTTCGGGTATGTAATTTACAAAAAAAACATCAGGAAAGGAAAAATATCCATGGATTTTACTGCAAATTCAGTTTTTCCGGATTGAATGGCAATTCAATGCGCGATTCAATCCATTCTTTTGATAGACTAATATTCAAGTGGCTGTGTTGCACCGGAAATCCGGGATAACATTGCAGCGCTTTCCTGTAATGATTAATGGCCTGCTTCCGGTTTCCATTTAAGTCATTCAGGTGACCGAGCCAAACGAGAGCGGCAGATTCAATCATGCTTCCTTCAACTGCTGCTCTGCTAAAAGCAACTTGTGATTCACTGATGTACCCATTTCCAATAAGTTTTAGACCCAGCGAAAACCAGTCATGTGGTTCCAGGCTCCAGTCCGGATTGGCCTGTTCAAAAAGGATTTTGGCTTCTTCCTGATTTCCCAGATAGGGGAGTTTGCCGAATTTGTTTTTCCATGCCTGGATTTGCTGGTATTTGTTAATCAGCTGTTCATCGTTGGTATTTATTTCAAAATGGGTTGAAGAGAAATTTGAACTTATCCAAGAGTCAATTATTCCGAACACATCGAATTTATGGTATTGGTGTACTTCTTCCGGAATCACCTTGTAAGTTGCTTTTTCAAATCCCTTTTGTACAAGATTACGGTAAGTTTTTGCTGCACGTTTCTCAGGCATTGCTGTATCGTTTTCTCCAATACAAATCAGTAGGGGGATGTTAGCATCCAGAATATTTGCTTCGGGGTAATAAAGGCTCATTTCTTTATCAATGTAAAAAGACTCCCACGATGCAAAACCGAATCCGTGCGGCCGGTTATTTTTGTATTCATTTTCAAAGGTTTTTTCATCCATTTGCCGAAGATTAAAAACAATGTCTTTCCACTGGTTGTATTCCTTTTCAATTTGCTCGTCGGTCCAGCTTTTTAATTTTCGGTAGATATCCGTTTTGTGCCACTCTTCCCAGGTACTATTTTGGTAATCAAATGCATCAGAGCCCGAACCCAGCAAAATACAACCCGCGGGTTGTTCTTTAAGTAAACCCAAAACTTTTGAAACAACCACTGACCCTTCGCTGTAACCCACCAGGTATAAATCATTTTCAGGAGTTAAAATATTTTGATTTTTAAGCTGCCGGATTAAAAACACGATATCGAGCGCCAGATCGTCAAGCGAGGGGCGCGGCAATTTTGAGGGATAAGCAAAGCTGCGTTTTGCCATGGAAACTACACCGTATCCTTTGGCTGACATAAAATCGAGAAAACGGAAATAGAAATCCTGCTTCTGAATGGCCGGTTTTCCTTCCGGATTGAACATGGCAGCCATATTTCCCTTTTCATCGTAGGGTGTTGAACCGTTGATGAATAAAAGCATGTTTTTCGATTTTTCACCAGGTGGAAAGATGATCTGGGCAGGCAGGTTTAATCCATCAAAAGTATTTACTGAAAACCGGAGTGTATCCTTTGAAAAGCTGGGCGTTTGTGCCCATGAAGCAGATAAGATAAAAAAGGCCAGAATTAAAATCAGTAATTTTTGTTTCATGGCTTTTTGTTTTAGACTTTGGCAATATTGCCAACAAAGGTTTGACAGTAAAAGGTCGTGATTGGTTACAAAAAAAGTAGATTTTACTTCTTTTATAATGAAAAAACGTGCCCTGAAAAAATCTGAGCACGGTTTTTTGGTATTGATTATAGAAAAAAATTAGTTCAATGCATTCAGCACTTCATCGTAATTGGGTTCGTCCACAATTTCGGGAACCTGCTGTGTGTAAGTTACAGTTCCGTTTTCATCAAGAATGATTACCACACGCGAATGCAATCCGGCCAGCGGACCATCAGCTATTTCCAAACCATAGTTTTTGCCAAATTCGCCGGTGGCATAATCCGAAAGGGTAACCACATTTTCAATGCCTTCGGCCCCGCAAAAACGTGCCTGTGCAAACGGGAGGTCGCGCGAAATGCAAAGCACTTTTGTGTCTTTCAATTCGGCCGCAGCTTTGTTGAAATAACGGACCGAGGCAGCGCAAGTGCCGGTATCGAGACTCGGGAAAATGTTTAAAACGAGTTTTTGACCTTTAAATTCATCTAAATTTACCCTCGATAAATCGCCTTTTACCAGCGTAAAATCTTTTGCTTTTTCACCCATTTTAGGCAGATTGCCCACCGTATTAACCGGATTTCCTTTTAATGTAATTTGTGCCATATTTAATTTACTTTAATTTATATAATTTTTTAAAACATTCACTTGCTTCAAAAGTTTGAGGCATTCTAAAAAAATTATTGATTGTGTTTTTATTTTACCAATAAGTAAAAAGCTGTTATTTTTATCCCCATCGTTCAAAATAGAAAAAAATGAAAAAAAGCCTGCTTGTTTTATTAACCTTGGCATTATTTGCCTGCACCCCTCAAACCGAATCAACACAACAGAAAAATTATGTACCCGAAACGCCTCTGCTCTCTTCGGAATTGATGACCCCGGAAGTGCTATGGTCTTTTGGCCGGGTGGGCAGTCCGCAGGTTTCGCCCGACGGGGAGTCGGTTATTTATACGGTCACATATTACCATATTGAGGAAAACAAATCCTATCGAGATATTTATTTAGTCGCGGTTTCCGGAGGAGAATCAAAGAACCTGACTGACTCGCCGGTAAACGAGTCAAATGCAATCTGGCACCCCGACGGTAAAAAGATTGGATATCTTTCATCTGCCTCGGGAAGCGTGCAATTGTGGGAAATGAATCCCGATGGTTCCGGGGCAAACCAGGTTTCAAACATCGATGGAGGTATTTCCGGATTTAAATATTCACCCAGCGGCTCAAAAATTTTCTACATCAAAAGTGTAAAACTTGATAATGATATTCACGACCTTTTCCCCGATTTGCCCAAAGCCAACGCCCGGCTCGAAAATGACATCATGTACCGGCATTGGGATCAGTGGCACGATTACACCTACCAGCATATTTTTATTGCTGATTATTCAGATGGAAGAATGGGAGAGGGAACCGATATTATGAAAGGCGAACGATACGACTCGCCCATGAAACCATTTGGCGGAATCGAACAGATTGTATGGAGTCCGGATGGAAAAATGATTGCCTACACCTGCAAAAAGAAAACCGGAAAAGCATATTCCGTTTCAACAAATTCAGATATTTATTTTTATGAAGTTGAAACCGGGAGAAC
>JAZBNQ010000260.1:0-7624 GCA_036350775.1 Mariniphaga sp. | reverse complement strand
GGTTTTACCGGATTCTTTTATGTTGACGACCAAGTGGGGGGCTATGGCTTTTGGGAAGATGGAGATGCAACATCGTTCGATTGCCTTATTGAACGATTTAACGGCGACAGGCTTATCGATACATCGGTTTATGTTAATCCTTCTGAATCCTTAAAAAATGCTCTTGTCTCAGGTTTGTTGTTTGCAAACAGCCCCGTTGCAAAGTTAGATGGAAATAATGCCAGACCCCGCCTTTATGCACCCGCTTCCTGGGACGGCGGTTCAAGTATTTATCACCTGAACGATAATACCTATCCTGCCGGAAATACCAATTCCCTCATGACACATGCTATTGGAAGAGGACAAGCCATTCATGATCCTGGCCCGCTTACCATGGGAATTTTTGCCGATTTGGGATGGAAAAACACATGGTTTGATTTTTCACCGGTTAAAGACCAGGAAGAAGTAAAGCCCCTGCGTTTTGAAGTAAATATAACCAGCGATTTTCCTTTAGATACCAATCAGTTATTTATAATGGTATCGCCGGATACATTTCGGATTAAAACAGATACATTGCCTTTGTTAATAAATAAATCTGGTAATTTTGAAGCCGTTTGGACTCCCTACTCCGAAACCAGCCAGGTCCAATATTATATCAGTGCTGATGATATAAAAGACAGGACCTTTACAAAACCTTCAGAGGCACCCGAAGAATTTTACCGGATAAATTTTGGACCAGATATTACCCTTCCCACAATTGAACACGACCCCATTCCGTATTTTTTTGTAACTGGGAAAAGCTTAAAAATTAATGCGCTGGCCGATGACAATCTGGGGATTGATACCGTTTTTGTGGAATATACCATCAATGGCCAGCCGCAACCATCATTTGGCCTTTTAAATGATTCGGCAACATTTTATTCCTTAGATTTTCCTCTACAAACAGAATTGTTAAATGATGGCGATGTAATTGAATATTCTCTTGTTGCAAGAGACTCTTCATTGGCACAAAATACCCGGAGAATTCCAAGAAAAGACAATTTTTCTTTTACAATAGAAAAAATGTATGAACCGGTTGCAGCTTACGAGAATAATTTTGATGTTTCCACTTCAGATTTTATTCTTTCAGATTTTAACGTGTTTACTGAAGCGGGTTTTGAAAACGGTGCATTGCATAGTCCACACCCCTATCCCAGTCCGGAAATTGATGACCAGGAATTCAACTTTGAGACCATACTGAAATATCCTGTAATTCTGAACGAAAATGCCACCATGAGTTTTGATGAAATTGTGCTTGTTGAGCCTGGTACCAATGGAACTGTTTTCGGCGATTTCGAGTTTTGGGATTTCGTTATTTTGGAAGGCAGCAAAGATAATGGGAATACCTGGTTGCCGGTAACAGACGGTTACGATGCAAGAAAAAATTCTTCGTGGGAAACAAGTTATAACAATTCCATTTCGGGAAATAATTCTACTGCTGCCGGAAGTCCCGATTTGTTTATAAACAAGCAAATAAACATTCTTGAAAACGGGAACTTTAATGCCGGCGATACCGTTATTTTCAGGTTCCGGCTTTTTTCAGATCCTTACGCCAATGGCTGGGGCTGGGCAATAGATAACCTGGTTATTCAATCTCCTGTTTCAGCAGTCTTGCCGGTTTTGTCACCCGGAAACATTCAGATATATCCCAATCCGTTTTCAGGTTCATTCAAAATAGATGCTCATTTAAACAGGATGGTGGAAGAACTTCAATTTGAAGTCTATAACATGTACGGGCAAAAAGTAAAATCCAGTTTACTATCTCACGTTGCGGGCAATATTTCAACTCAAATTGAAATTGAAAACTCAAATACCGGCATGTATCTGGTTGTTGTCAGAGAAAACGGGAAACAGGTTTTCACAAAAAAATTAATTCGTTATTAAAAATAATGGCTATCTTTGCTTCCAAATTGAAAGAAAATGAATTCAACAATTAACAATACATCTTTTTACTGGTATTTTTATTTTGGTTCTGAAAACGGGATCAACCAGTAGGGTATTGTTACAGATAAACATATTTTGCTAAAGGTCCCGGAAATTCCGGGACTTTTTTTTTGAAAAAAATTGAACATGAATGTAACAATTATTGGACTTGGACTTATTGGGGGATCGCTGGCCAAAGATTTGCGACGCACGAAATTCGCCAGTGAACTTATCGGTGTAGATGCCAGCGAAATTCATGCCAGCGAAGCGCTTGAACTCGGCTTGGTTGATCGTATTGAACCATTTGAAAAAGGAATAAAAAATGCCGATTTGGTCATTATCGCCATACCAGTTGATAAAGAACTTGAGGTATTACCGGCAGTACTTGACGGGATTGACCGCAACACAACTGTTACCGATATGGGCTCAACCAAAAAAATGATTACCGACCTGGTAAAAAAACACCCGAAAAGAAAACAATTTATACCAGCCCATCCCATGTCGGGAACCGAAAATTCAGGTCCAACTGCAGCAATCGATGACCTGTTCAGAGGGAAAATTGCCATAATTTGTGATCACGAAGATTCCGGACCGCAGCACCTGGCTCTGATCGAGAAAATGTTTCAGGCGCTTGGAATGGATATTGCCTACATGTCGTCTGACGACCAGGACCACAGTACAGCTTTTGTTTCGCATTTGCCACATGCCGCAGCATTTGCCCTTGCCAATGCAGTGCAGGCCAAAGAAGACCGCAACATTATTTTTGATTTGGCCAGCGGAGGATTCCGTTCAACAGTTCGGTTGGCAAAAAGCTCATGCTCCATGTGGAAACCCATTTTTGAACAAAACAACCAATATGTGGTTAACTCTCTGGATGTTTATATCCATCACCTGCAGCAGTTTCGCGACTGCATGAAAAATAATGAATATGATAAGTTGGAAGAACTTATTTTAAACGCCAATAAAATAAGAACTATCCTTGATGGCGAACACCCGCATTTCATAAAAAATGAAGAAAAAATTGTAAAACTTTATACAAAACTGCAATGAGTACAAATCTTGAAATTAATCCGATAAAGGAGTGGCTTCCCAACATTAATAACCCGCTTCTTATTTCAGGGCCCTGCAGCCTCGAAACCGAACAACAAACACTTGAAACTGCAAAACTACTGGCAAAAGATCCACGGGTATTTGTTTACCGCGGAGGAGTTTGGAAACCCCGCACCCGTCCCGGATCGTTTGAAGGGGTTGGCTCAATTGGATTAAAATGGCTGCAAATGGTAAAAAAAGAAACCGGTTTGCCTGTAGGTACCGAAGTAGCCAACGCACAACATACTGAAGAAGCGCTTAATGCAGGACTTGATGTAGTTTGGATTGGGGCGCGTTCAACAGCCAGCCCGTTTGTAGTGCAGGAAATTGCTGATGTGGTAAAAGGAAGCAACGCTGTTGTAATGGTGAAAAACCCGGTAAATCCCGATGTTCAGCTTTGGGTGGGTGCCATTGAACGCATTTACCAGGCCGGTATAAAAAATATTGTGGCCATTCATCGCGGTTTTACTCCTTTCAGAGATACGGTTTACCGTAATTACCCCAACTGGAAAACGGTTATTGAACTACGCCGCGTAATGCCTAACCTCCCGATTATTTGCGATCCCAGCCACATTGCAGGAAAAAGGGAACTATTATTTGAAATTGCCCAAAAAGCCTTTGATATGGGCATGGAAGGGTTGATGCTGGAATCGCACATCGATCCATCCTGTGCCTTAAGCGATGCTAATCAACAGGTTACTCCGGCTGATTTGGCCAAATTGCTCGATAAATTGGTTATCAGGCACCAAACAGCCAATAATCCAGAGTTTGAAACCCGACTGGATATGCTCCGGAGCCGTATCGATGCCATCGACTCTGAATTACTTGAGATGTTGTCTTCAAGGGTAGAAATCGTAAAAGAAATTGGCCGGTACAAAAAGGAAAACAACGTTACAGCTTTGCAAATTAACCGTTGGGCACAGCTTATGGATAACCGCGTAAACATTGGTAAAACACTGGATTTAAACGAAACTTTCGTGAAAATTTTGTTCCAGTTGATTCACGAGGATTCAGTTCGGATGCAAACCGAAATTATGGATTCGGAGTAGTAGATTTTGCCAAAACTGCCAGGCTACGTTTCATTGCTTTTTCAATGGTTTGGAAATCCAGTATTTCCTTTGCTATATAAATAAAAAAAATAATCTTTTTAGCGGAAATTACTTCATTTACAAGCAATTGCTTATTTAGTCGGTAAGCCTCGCGCATGCGGCGTTTGATCAAATTACGCCGCACTGCCGTTTTAAAAAGTTTTTTGCTAACTGTAAATGCCGCTTTAGCAGGATATGGTTGGGAGAAATCAACATCAGCATAAACAACTTTCAGCGGATAAAACAAAAATGAATTTCCTTCAGAAAACAATTTTTCAATTTGTTTTTTACTGCATAGTCGTTCTGCTTTTTTAAAAGAAAAATCTGGCACTGTACTATTTTCTGAATTTTTATTCATGAATTAATAAAAAAGGCCGCCTGCTTCTTTTGCAGACAGCCTTTCAAAGGTAAATATTTTCTTTCTAAATGTTTTTATTTACTTTAATGATGTACTGTTCCAAAGCCATCGTCATGGAGGGTGCCAAGGCAGTAGGTGCTTCAATATCAAGCCGCAGGCCTGCCTCGCGAACTGCCTGCGCAGTAGTTGGCCCGAAACATGCAATCCGGGTTTCATTTTGTTGAAAATCGGGGAAGTTTTGAAGCAACGACTTTATTCCCGAAGGACTGAAAAACACTAAAATATCGTAATTCACATCACGCAGGTCAGACAAATCGCTTCCAACAGTGCGGTATAAAATGGCCTTCGTATATTTAAATCCTCCTTTATCCAACAATTCCGGTATTTCCTGTTTATGAATATCGGAAAGTGGAACCAGAAATTTTTCATCCTTATGCTTTTTCATAAGTGCGATTAAATCAGAAAAATTTCCATTTCCAAAGAAAATCTTCCTTTTTCTGTACACAATATATTTCTGAAGATAATAGGCTGTTGCCTCTGAAATACAGAAATATTTCATACTGTCGGGAATGGTAAGCCGGAGGTCCTGGCTGATTCTGAAAAAATGATCGATTGCGGTTCGGCTGGTAAATATCACGGCAGAATGATCCAAAATATGAATTCGAGTTTGCCTGAACTCTTTCGCCGAAATACCTTCGACCTGAATGAAAGGCCTGAAATCAATTTTTATATTGTTTTTTTCAGCCAGGTCAAAATAAGGTGATTTTGCCGTTGACGGTTTTGGTTGTGAAACCAGAATACTCTTGATTTTCAAAATTTGCTTCTTTAAGTTAAACTATACCCAATCTCTTATACCACCAAAATCTTATAAAGTAAAACCAAGGGTAAAAATTCAAGGGTACAAAAGTATAAAAAGAGATAAAATATAGAAAATTGTTTATTCAATAAAATTGTAAATCCTCTTGTAATCAGCAAAAAATAAATAATTCCCACTAAAAATATTCCAAAAAACACGGGTAATCCAATATTGCTGAACGGGTAAAATGCGATTATTGTAACCACCGGGAAGAGCATAATACCAGCCACCCTTGCAAAATTATTCATGTTGAAAAGATACTCTTTTGTTTCTCCGGTTTTTTCAATTAAAAATCCAAAAAACCTGTATATTAATTTTTTAATAAGGAAATAGGCAATTATTAAACCTGCGCTGAGTAAAAAAAGCCGGTTGTTTTGAAAATATAAATTAACCTGAAAAAAATTTAGTAACTGGAATGAAAATATTGAAATGACCAGGTAAAACAATATATCGAGTAAAAAAGCGCCCTGTATATCCGAAGTGTTTTTTTCCTGAAACAACCTTACAGAAGTGGCATTATTTACTACTGATTGAAAAAGATGCAACATGTATTTATTCCAGGTAGTTCTTACAGAAGCAAAAATTGCCAGGGCGACCAAAAGTAAAAAAGTAAGCCAGTCGTAGTTTATTTGATTTAACTGATGAACCGGCAGCTGTAAACCAAACGTTTTATTATTTGAAGGGGAAACTAACTGAAATTCGGTGCGTGGTTTTATATAGCGTGAATCTCCAATTACCAGTTTATTTTCCTGCTGCCACCAAATATTACGTAGCTGTGCCCGGGTAGGTACGGTGGCTTTTATCTGCGGTTTCAGCGTATCAGCTTTTATAATTTCTGTTTTTCGCTCAGGAATTGGCAACAACGGAAGTGGGGCAGCACGTTCAATATTCAATTGACCGCCCTCTGGAACTCCAGGAATTTTTTCAATAGGTAATTTCACCCTGATTGTGTCCTGCTGATATGTATATCGATAATTCATAATTCCACGCTGCAAAGATACCATTTACAAAACCACTTTTGTGGTTAAGAAACTGATTTTTACAACAGAAAAAAAGCCGGGAAATTATACATTCCGGCTTTAAAAGAATTAGAGAAATTTTACCTGTTAATTCACGGTAACATCATGTTCAAAAATATCTTGAGGCGTTGTAAAAACAATCTGATAATCACCCGGGAACAACTTTGAAAAATCGAGTCCTTTGTGAATGGCAAAGGTTGGGTCAATCGATTTGCTGTAAACCAACTGGTCGCCATCGTAAATATATAAGTTTGTTTTTTCCATCGGAAAATTCAGGTAAGACATTTTCCAGATGTTTCCATCCATGGCGAAGTAAGGTTCCACAACTTTCCTTTCTTCCAAAATACTAATTTCACTACGGTCAATCTGAAATTTTGTTCTGTTGGTTTCTTTTTCAGATTTTACAGAAAGAACGTAAGTTCCGTCTTCCAATGCAGAAAAATCATACTTTTTTTTGTAATTGGCTGCGGGCTCCATTGTTTTCTTACTGAAAATTACATCCCCATACACATCTTCAACTTTAATCTCAAATTGAGTAAGCTCTACATTTGAAATTTCAACAAAGGCTTTGTCTGCCTCTGTTTGATTCATGTTTAACTTTACATTTCCTGAACCATAAGCAAAACTTGCCGTAACTATTAAAGCAAGTGCAATCATTGTTGTTTTCATTGTTTTCATGTTTTTGTTTTTTTAAAATTATTTTAATAAAGAACTTCACCATTATAAAAAACAAAAGCCAAAATTGTTTATACTATTTCAATAATAATTAAACTATTAGTATTTATTTACATTTATTAAATTGATAATTAAGATATTAAACCAAAACTTAAAAAATGTTAAAATCAATAATTGTGTACGATTTTATCTTTCAAATCCTATCAATATCATTTTGAATTTGGTGTGTCAAGTCTCTATTTTTTCTACATTTGAACAAACAAAATTCAAAAGCAATGGCAAATCAAACATTATCAAATCTTTACACCGGAGCATTTCGGAAAAACTGGGATAATCCAGCATTTACAGATTACGAAGGAAGTGATTTCAGGTACTGCGATATTGCAACTGCAATAAAATCACTGCACCTGTTTTATCAGTTGTCGGGTTTACAACGTGGAGATAAGATTGCCGTACTTGGGAGGAATTCAGCCAACTGGGCTGCTGTATTTTTATCAGCCATGTCTTCAGGAATCGTTATTGTTCCTATTCTGCCCGATTTTAATGAAAGCAACACCAACCACATTATCAATCATTCAGAGGCAAAACTGATTATTGG
>JAZBNQ010000259.1:0-3044 GCA_036350775.1 Mariniphaga sp. | reverse complement strand
TATTTTTTTCAAATCAGCCGAAGCAGTTTTTGCCAATACTTTTAACACATATTCTTTCTCATCTTTTAAATGCAATTTCCCGGTAATGGAGCGAATACCGAGCATCGGGTCATCCAGGATTATTTTGATATTATAATAACGTTCCAGCTTTTTCACAATTCTGCTTAAATCGGAACTGTTGAAATTGAGGAAGCCGTTGTGCCATGAAACGTAATTGGAAACATCAACATTCGTAATTTTAGTTTCAGCGCTGGTTCTGTTATATGCTGCCAACTGGTTAGGCTCCAGTGTATAGTTGTTTATAAGCAGTTGAAATCCTTTTGGGTTGATTTTTACTTTTCCTTCCACCAAAACTGTTTCAATCATATTGTCCGAAGGGTAGGCTGATACATTGAATTTGGTGCCCAACACTTCCACATTCAGTTCGGTTGTTTGCACAACAAATGGCATACTTTCATCACGGGCTACTTCAAAGAAACCTTCGCCAATAAGAAAAACCTCCCTGTTTTTTCCTCTGAAGAAATTGGGATACACCAGGCGCGAACCGGCATTTAAATAGGCAACAGTTCCATCGGGCAATAGTATCGACGAGTTTTTTCCGTGAGGGATAACCAGTTGGTTAAGCTTTTGATCCTGCCTGCCCAATTCTGCGGACACCGTATCCCGGCTGTTAATCACTATATGTCCGTCGGAACGGTACTCAACCGTGGATTCATTTTCGTCTATCGGTACGTTTATCCCGTCTCCAAGGATGAGCTGCACACTGTTTACGTCCTGAGCCGGATACATTTGTTCTGCCAAGCCACTGAAAGATTCGGGTTTTTGAAAGTAGTAATAGCCAATTCCAAGGAAAAAGAAAAGCAGGCCTACAGCAGCATACTTTAACAGTGAAAACAATATTTTACGGGAGTTCTTTTTTCGGTTTGTTTTTTCTATTTGCCGAATGATATCGGAGAGCAACCCGAAGGATTCCATTTCCGTTGCACCGCCTTCTTTTTTCGATTGAAGCTGTTTTACCAAAAGACGAGCAAATTCAATTTCCTTTTTTTCCTGCGGATTTTTTTCCAGGTAATTATTCCACCAGGCATCAAGTTGCTCGTTAGGATGCAGTACCCACCGAACGAAGCTTTTATTTTCGAAATATGTCAAAAATTTTTCCAACCTGCTATTTGTTTATTTACTAACAGGGGTAGGAAAGGACTAAAACATGGACACGGATTTCTAACTATTTTTGAAAAAAATAAAAAAGAGCGTTTGCGCGATAGACGGATCAAGGGTTTTCCGGAGGGTGAGCAGCGCCCGGTAAAGCAGTTTGCGCGCCGATTCCACTGATATTTTCAAAATGGGGGCAATTTCAGGATAATCCATCTCCTCTTCAAATTTGAGGTAGATGATTTCTTTCTGTCGTGGGGGGAGGTTTTTAATTTTGGATTGAAGTTTTGCTATTATTTCTTGCGAAATTTCCAGTTGAATCAGTTGATCCTGGAATTCATATTCAATGTTAAATGGTGCCTCGGTTTCATCTTCTTTTTCTCCAATGGATTCAAAAATCCTGCTTTGCTTCAATTTTTTTATAATTCCGTTCCGGAGTGAAACAAACAGGTAAGATTTTAGATTAACAATCTCTCTGCTTACTTTTTTCCGCTTGAGGAACAAATCAATAAAAACTTCCTGGATGCAATCGCGCACCAGCTCGCGGTCAGTGCTAAGTTTTGAGCCGTATAAAAACAACCCGTCAATGTGCTGCTGATAAATCAGCGAAAAACTTTTATCGTCACCCTTTAAAAAGGATTTCCATAAAAAGTTGAGGTTCGTTTTTTTTAGTTCGCTCATAATTCTTAGCCAGATTCAGAATGAACAAATATATTTAAATTTTTTTGGGAGGCGAGAAGTATTTTTTGGGGAATTAAAACCGGTGAACAGAAGATATTGAAAATCATCCGCGACAAGGCCTACACACACCTGAAAATGCTGGTGGATGAAGTACGTGAAGCCGGGAAATATGTATTCCGAAACAATAAAAACCGGCTAAAAGGCTATTCCAGCAGTTATTGGAAAAAACGAAACCGGAGCAAAAAAGAATAAACCAACGAAGCAGCGGATTAATTCCGTATTCCTGCTGCAACTTGTGGCGTCCTGTTACCTTGCAGGGCGCCCTGTTTGTTTTGAACCCCTCCTGTTGCAATTTTATGCTTTTCTGTCGCACAGAAATTCAAAAAAAAAGAACAGGAGAACAAAAAATGCTGCAGAAATCACAAAAAACGTAACAGGGACACAAAAAAAGCTACAGAAATCGGAAAAATCGCTACTGGAAAACGAAAAAGCTTACAGGAGAACAAAAAAATGGGACAGACTATTTTTCCAACTGGTTTTCCACCGGTTCAATACCGGCCAGGTGTTCTTCCAAAACTTTTCTGATTTCGGCAATTACTTCCGGATGATTATCGGCAATATTGAATTTTTCTGATGGATCTACATTTACATTATAAAGCAAAGGCGTTTCCAGAACATTTGGCGTGTTTGTTATTTCTATCGGGGGATTTGTAATTGGATGCGCAGTTTGGCTTCCGTATTCGTTCTGGATGATAAAATGTGCTTTGTAATCTCCTTTCCGAATGGCATAAACTTTTTGGCCACGGTAATAAAATACTACATCGCGTTTACTTTTTCCTGTTCCGAAAATCAGCGGGGAAATATCGTATCCATCGTAAACACGGTCGTTGGGAAGTTTGGTTCCGGAAAGGTTGCAGAATGTGGGGAGCAAATCCATGGTTGTTGCCATGTCCATCACCACGCCTTGTTTAATTTTTCCCGGCCACCAAAAAACAGTTGGTTCGCGCATTCCCCCTTCAAAGGTTCCTCCTTTTGCGCCACGCAGCAATCCGGCAGTTCCTCCATGGGTATTAAAAACATGCCAGGGGCCATTATCGGAAGTGAAAACCACCAGCGTATTTTCATCAATTCCTTCCTCTTTTAACGTTTTCAGAATTTGCCCTACCGACCAGTCGATTTCCTCAATTACATCGCCGTAAAAACCGGCCAGC
>JAZBNQ010000258.1:0-2199 GCA_036350775.1 Mariniphaga sp. | reverse complement strand
TCTAACGAAGGAGGGGTATTGGTCGCTATTCTGTGGATCGTGACCATAGTCCTGGCGATTTTATCGGGTGTAATTTCCTGGAACATGATTGAACCTGAAAGCTTCATTGGCTTTATCGGGTTTTTGTTGGTCTGGAGCGTTTTAAGTTCAGTGGGCCACTTCCTGGCTATTGGTCTGGTTGCATGGATTCAAAAGTTATAACAGATGCTACCTGAACCGATTCGGAGTGGTTTTGCTAAAGTCTTGCCGGGGATCCAACCCGGTGGGGCTTTACCAACTGAAGTTTACTGCTGCTGGGTATTATGACTTTGACGAAGTACCTGCTTGACTTTTTAAGCACCGTTTTATAATCATGACAAAAGCTTATTTGTCGTGATAGTGCCCGGAAGCGGAAATAACCAATACTGTAATTTTTTTCTCGTCAATGGAATAAACAAGCCGGTGTTTTTGGGTGATTCTTCTGGAAAAGAATCCTTTATATCCGTTGCCCAAAGGTTTCGGTTTTCCTGTTCCTGTTTTCGGATGCTGCTGCAGTTCGATTAAAAGAGCTTTTACTTTTTTGAAGGCTTTTGGTTCGTTTTTCTTCAACCCGGCAAGATCTTTTTTAGCTTCCTCTGTAAAATACAAAGTGTAAGTCATAAACTGTCAAGAAATTGGTTGAGCTCCTCTTCTGTTTCAATCTTAGTCACCAAACCTTCCTGAACCTCTTTAATTGCCCCATTGATTTTGTCAAGCATGGCGGGAGTAAAATAGATATCTTCATCATCGACAGGTGTCAGTAAATAAGCACGTTTTTTTCCCCGCCTTATAACAACCTTTTCCCCTTTGTCGGCCAATTCGAAAAAGTCTTTTTGCTTATCTCTGAACTGCCGGCTTGTTGTTTGAATAATTGCCATAGTAAAAATTTTATATGTGTACCAATTCTGGTACAAATATAATGTATTTTTCAGTATTTCTTATTTCGTAAAAGAAAGACCAGAGCCTTATATATTACTTACTCTGTTGTTTATTTATTAAGGTATTCAGTCACTTTTAATCAAGTTATCTTAAATGTGTTTAACCTAAATTTTTAACTTTACCACCAGAAGTTCTTTGATGCAATACGTGATTTTCGAGGTGTAAAATTCGGGAACTGCACTACTTTCTATTTTTCAAGTATTTGATATTGAGTTGTTTGTAAAAAAGGTTCGAGTCCCATGAGAGGCTCCATTTTCACAACTAAAATTTACAGAAATGCTTGAAATCAATGATTTTCAGGCATTTCTTGTTTTAGGATAACCCTGAAAATTATGGATATTGGGCAACAAAAGGTTAATTGCTAAATTGTTGAGAGGCAGTTTGGCTCCGCTCAAAGTGATAGAAAATCTGATTGCATTATGAGTATGATAGCTAAAGATTAAAAGAATAATTCTATCAACAGGTTACCAAAAATAATTATCAAACAGTTTATTTTAATGAAATTTTGTGCTGTTTTCCCAACCTTCAGAAGCATCTTTATAAGTTGTGCCAGCGATTTTATAAAAGAATACCGGCAAATAATTTAAGAACAGACCTGGTTCAAACGAGCGTTTCGTTTCGGTTTGCAATCTGCTTACAAAATATAATAACCAGCCACCGGTTACTTATTCTTTCCAGATATTGAATACAGTAAAACAAGAAGACACAAGGTGGAGCCTGGTTTACGACATCAAAAATTTGAGCGTAAATTTTAAATTTCATTCATGTAAAATGGTCAAAGTTTTTGATTTTAAGGATTTAGTGGGTTTGGAAACCATTTCAGGGTTAGGCGCAAATCTTACAGATTGTAAATTAACAGGCAACAATGGATTAAAAACAGTTTCAGCTGAAGAAAACACTTTTTTAATTCAAAATGTATTTTCCTTTTATGCACAGCAGGATAATTCTGAGGTTATTTGTAATTTGCTTTACCAAATGGCAATGGTGGGCAATCGAAATTTGAAAGGGATTAAAAATGAAGATTAGAAAACCATTCAAATTAATTGGTGGCTATTCAATTTTACTGGGATTATCAGTAATAATAATGTGGATTCAGATTATTATGAATGAATCCATTCCGGAGGGTAAAACAGAAATGTCATTCCACCTGTTTTCAGAATTTTTAATGGCTCTGCTTTGTTTGTTAAGTGGTTTTTTGCTAATCAGGCAAAAACCTAAAGGACAAATTACCAATGCAACCGC
>JAZBNQ010000257.1:0-8850 GCA_036350775.1 Mariniphaga sp. | reverse complement strand
CACAATAGCGGAAAATAGATATCAAAAATGAATAACAATCCTCTTATTCTTTTTGACGGCGTTTGTAACTTATGCAACGGAACAGTGGATTTTATTCTGAAAAGAGATCCGAAAAAGAAATTTCGTTTTGTAGCCCTTCAATCTGAAGCAGGCGAAGTAACCAGAAAAAAATTTTCCATACCGGATGAAATTGATTCGGTGGTGCTAATTTATAATGAAAAAGTTTACTATGAATCGGATGCTGCTCTTGAAATTGCCTTGCTATTGCCAGCGCCCTGGAAATGGTCAGTAGTTCTCAAGTTTGTGCCTGTTGGCTGGAGGAATACAGTTTACAAATGGATTGCCAGGAACCGCTACCGCTGGTTTGGAAAAAAGAAAGAATGCCGCATCCCCGCTCCGGAAGAACGAAAATTCTTTCCCGGGCCAGATGAATTAAATTTCTAAATCTCCCGATTCAAAGTCTTTATATAATTTGGATAAAAAAGCCAGCCACTGACTTAACCGTTTTACTGCATCTTTTGTTTCTTCAGTAACTTCCTTTTGCTGGATTTTCAATAACATATAACCATAAACTCCGTCGATAGCCACCTGAATATCGTTTTCTGCTGCCGGATTTTTTTGTTTCAGTTCATTTACCAGGCCTGCAACAGTTTTAAATACGTAAACATATGCTGGCTCTATCTGTGTGGCCATTAAACGTAAATGAAATTCATTTAAATCGTTTACCAGGTTAGTTAGAAACTGAAGGTGTCCTTCTTTTTGTTTTCCTTCCTTTTCCATCATTTTCACCAGATTTTTATACCAGGCAGAAACTTCCTTTTTTGTTGCCTTATCGGTCCGGTAACTGGAAACCAAATTCTCATTTATCAGTTCCATATCAAGTTGAAATGCCCGGATCATGTATTCTACGTGGTAGAGGTACAAAATATATTCGGTCAGGTTTTCTTTTCTCTTTTTTTGTGCAACCAGCATTTTTTTTTGAATTTATGAATAAAACCTGTCTGAAAACGTTTCAGGCAGAAGGAATAATAAAAGTTAAGACATTTTTGACTAAATATCAAAAAAATCGTCGAGTTTGCGGCGTTCTTTCTTGGTAGGCCGCCCAGCTCCCCGTTCGCGCGAATTCCAATTCATCTGTTTTTGCATTTCCAGAATTTCGAATTCTTCGGGCGGAGTAACATCTTCCACAAAACCTGTTGCCAGTTTGGCCGACATGCGTTTTTCGGCCAGCATAAGCACTTTAAAACTTCGGGTTAGCGGAGGTTTCCTCACTTTAACCACATCGCCGGGATGCACTTCCCGAGAGGGTTTTACCGGCAAATCGCCAATTTCAACCCGCCCTTTTTTGCAGGCTTCGGTTGCCTGGCTGCGCGTTTTAAATACCCGAACAGCCCACAACCATTTGTCTATCCTTACACTTTCGGCCATGTTACTTCTTTTTATTAAAAAAATTCATGGTTCGTTCCACACCAATGGTTCCGAAACTTTGAATGATTTCAATACAGGCATCCATTTTTTCGGGAAGCTGTTCCTGCTCCTCGCGGCTCCATTGGCTCAGTACATAATCCACCTGAAAACCAGGATGAAACTGGTCGCCGATTCCAAAACGCAGCCGGGCATAATCGTTCCTGCCCACTACTTCAGCAATATTCCTCAAACCGTTGTGACCTCCGTGACTTCCTTTTGCTTTTACGCGTAAGGTACCAAATGGCAAGGCCAAATCGTCAACCAGAACCAGCATGTTTTCAATCGGAATTTTTTCTTTCTGCAACCAGTAATTTACGGCGCGGCCACTTAAATTCACGTAGGTTGTAGGTTTTAGCAATAAAAATATTCGCCCTTTGAATTTATACTCAGCCACAAAACCGTAACGCTTATCGTTAAAAGCAATATTGGACGCCCCGGCCAGAGCGTCCAATATCTGAAATCCAATGTTGTGACGTGTATTTTTATATTCCGGGCCTATGTTTCCCAGCCCTGCAATTAAATACTTCACATCATCTTATTTTTATTGTTCTGATGATTCAGCAGCCTCGGAAGCTTCTGCCCCGCCTTCACCTCCTTCTTCTGCACCTTCTTCTTCTTCATCTTCAGGAAGCGACATCGCCGACTTGGCTACCCTTGTGGAAATTACACCCACAATAAGGTTTGATTTATTGTCGAGAAACTCCAGGTTTTCGCGCTGAAGCTCACCAACTTTAATACTGTCACCAATAGCCAGTTTGGTAATATCCACTTCAATCGTATCAGGCAAATTTTCTGCAAGGGATTTTACACGCAGTTTGCGCATGTTCACTTTTAATTTACCCCCGGCTTTAATACCTTTGGCTGTGCCAACCAGTTGCACCGGAACACCAATTTTAACCTGTTTGTCTGCTTCAATTTTTAGAAAATCGATATGCAGAATCTGCTCTTCAACCGGATGCCATTGTACATCCTGAATCATTGCTTTATGCACTTCTCCATCAATTTCCAAATCGATTAAATAAACGTCTGGTGTGTAAACAAATGGCCTTAAATCGCTAAATGATACTGCCAGGTGGGTCACCTCATCTTTTCCGTACAACACTCCGGGAACAAGTCCCTGTTCACGCAGTTTTTTTGCGCCTTTTTTTCCGAGGCTTTCTCTTTTTTGCCCGGTAATTTTCAATGACTTCATTTTAAATATTTTACGTTAATAATTATGGTACTCAGTCCTTTCCGTTCCAATAGCTATCGGGAGCGGAACAAACAGCATGCATAATTAAAAGTGACAAAAACCTATCTCAATAGAAATGAGCCTTATATGGATTTCGTTCACCCTAATTGCTCCTGCTTTTCGGAAAAAGCGGTGCAAAGATATAAATTACCGGTAATATAACGAACTTATCGACTGATTTTTATACACTCTCCTGATGGCTTCACCTAATGCATCGGCGATGGAAAGATACTTCACTTTGCTACTATCGGTTATGGAAGGCAATGAATCGGTAAAATAAACCTCTTCCAGGGCCGAGCGTTCAATGCGTTCGATAGCCGGACCAGACAATACACCATGAGCTGCAAATGCCCTCACACTGCGGGCTCCTTCTTTTTTCATCAAATTTGCAGCCTTGGTAATGGTTCCGGCAGTGTCAATCATATCATCAACAATAATCACGTCCTTGTTCTTCACATCGCCAATAACAGTCATGCTGTTTACTTCGTTGGCTTTGGCACGTGTTTTATGGCAAATAACCATATCGGTCTGCAGCATCCGGGCATAAGTGTTTGCACGTTTGGTTCCACCCACATCGGGCGATGCAATAGTAATATTTTCGAGGCCCATTTTACTTATAAACGGAATAAACAAGGCCGATGCAAACAGGTGATCGACAGGCACATCGAAAAAGCCCTGAATCTGGTCGGCATGTAAATCCATGGTAATCACCCGGTCGATGCCAGCTGCCGAAAGCAAATCGGCAATTAATTTGGCGCCTATTGACACACGGGGCTTGTCTTTCCTGTCCTGGCGGGCGTAACCAAAATACGGAATTACTGCAACCACATGCGAAGCGCTGGCGCGTTTGGCTGCATCAACCATCAATAACAGTTCCAGCAGGTTTTCGGCAGGTGGCGGAGTTGATTGCACAATAAAAACATGTGAACCACGAATGGTTTCCTCGTAGCAGGGTTCGAATTCGCCATCAGAAAAAACCGGGCATGAATATAGACCTAAATCAACATCAAGACTGTCGCAGATTTTTTCTGCAAGGTAGTGCGATCCTCTTGCTGCGAAAATTTTTAACGGATTGTTTTTACTTCCCATGGGTATGTTGTTTTTGTTTTCGTTCTGGAAATAGGGTAAAGTTAATGCATTCCCTCTTTTTTTGGTATGAAAAATTGTATTAAATCTCTTTTTTCGAATCACAATGTTTGGTTTGAAGTGTTAATTTTGCCAATATATTGCAGTATTTCTTCCCGTCCAACGCCCTTTTCAGCAGAAGATATAAACATGGGCGGAACGGATTCCCAGGACTCCAGTAATTTTGCCTCGTAATTTTTTAAATTGACTTCAAGCTCTTCCGGTTTAAGTTTATCGGTTTTGGTAAAAACAATTGAAAAAGGAACCTGGCCGAGGCCGAGCCATTCCATAAATTCAAGATCAATAGGTTGCGGACTGTGGCGGGAATCAATTAACACGAACAAATTGTAAAGGTTTTCGCGTTTCAGAATGTAATTTCTTAAAAACTTTTCCCATTTCTCCCGTTCTTTTTTTGCAATTTTGGCATACCCGTAACCTGGCAAATCTACCAGGTACCAGTTTTCATTTATCAGAAAATGGTTTATTAACCGGGTTTTTCCCGGTTTTCCCGAAATTTTTGCCAGTGCCTTACGCCGGGTAAGCATATTTATCAAAGAAGATTTTCCCACATTGGAGCGCCCAATAAATGCATATTCAGGTTTGTCGGGCCGGGGGCACTTTTCAACTTTGGTGTTACTTACAATAAAACGGGCTTCTTTTATCTCCATAAGGGCAAATTTCAAGGCAACAAAGTTCGTAAATTTTTCAACACAGAAAAAACGATTATTTAATGTAAACTTCAAGCGTTTTCACTAACGGCGTCAAAGGTTTCAGACGGAACGTTTCCAGACTTGCAGGAACAAGCACTGTTTCACCTTTTTCAATTGTCTCTTCTCCGCCCTCAAATTCAATCGTGAATCTCCCTTCAAGGTTCATGTAAACAATAAACGAATCAAGCTGATTATAATCCTTTTCAAGGTCTTCAGAAAATTTCAGGAGGTTGGTGGTAAAATAATCGCAACTTACAATTTCGGAAGATTGATTTTCTTCAACGGTGTATTTGGTTTTATATTCATTGAGGTATGAAAAATCGATGGCATCCAGTGCCAGGTCATTATGCAATTCACGGTAATTTCCCTGAACATCTTTCCGGTTGTAATCGAAAATGCGGTAAGTTACATCCGAAGTTTCCTGAATTTCGGCAAGTACCACACCTTTTCCAATGGCGTGAACCCGACCGGCAGGAATAAAAAACACATCGCCCGGTTTGGCTTCGTCGTATTGAAGAATTTCATGCAGCCTGCCATTTTCCAAATATTCGAGATATTGGTCTCGTGTTACCTGCCGGTTAAAGCCTGAATTAATTAAGGCGCCCTTTTCGGCATGAATGACATACCACATTTCAGTTTTGCCATACGCGTTGTGCCGTTGTTTTGACAATTCATCATTGGGATGAACCTGAACAGAAAGATCGTCATTGGCATCGATATATTTGAAAAGAAGCGGAAATTCAATGCCAAATTTTCTAAAAACTTTATCGCCCACCAAATCGCTCATGTAAATTTCCACCAACTCGGTCAGGTTGTTTCCGGCCAGAAACCCGTTACTCACTTCAGAAACATTGCCTTCAACTGCTGACAACTCCCAACTTTCGCCACAATTTGGAAGTTTGCCGAAGTCTTTATCAAGTAGTTTATTCAGGCGATTTCCACCCCAGATTTTTTCAAGATAAATGGGCTTGAATTTTAACGGATACAAACCGGGCATAACTTAATTGATTAATTATGAGTGATTATTGATTAATGCAAAAAACCGAAACAGGGTCAAATAATTATTTTCCAGTGACCATTGACAAATTTCCGGTAATTTTAAGCTCAAAAAAAGTAATCTACCGCAGCGCGTTCAACTGTGGTTTCTTTTATACGTTCCACAACTTTCAAATGAGCCGGATGTTCGCGGTAAGCGTCGAGGTCTCTCACCGATTCGAAATGGGAAATGAGTGCCAAATCATAACTTTTTGAGTCCAGTTCATAATTTACGCCCACTTCAATGTATTTCACTTCATATATTTTTTTCTGAAGCGCCTCAAGCATTTCTTTTAATTCGGCAATAATCGCGGCCTTTTCTTCTGCCGGATAATCTTTCAGTTTAAAAAGTACTATGTGGTTTACCATATCGTAATGAATTTTTGTACCTTCGTTTTCCGGCAGCGAAATTAATGATTTCAAAGCAGGAACTCATGTAAAAAAATGAATTTCAACCAATATTAACAATAAACTAAAAGGCGAAAATGCTGATAATTGGGATTGCCGGGGGAACCGGTTCGGGGAAGACAACCGTGGTACAAAAAATCATTGAGCAGTTTTCAGAAAATGAAGTTGCGTTACTTTCGCAGGATTCGTATTACTTTGATAACGGACACCTGAGTCTGAAGGAACGCCGTGCCAGAAACTTTGACCACCCCGATTCGGTTGAATTCGATTTGCTGATTGACCATATAATTAAACTGGTAAATGGAGAAGCGGTGGAAGAACCGGTTTATTCTTTTATTTCATGCACCCGCCAGCCCGAAACACGACGCGTTGAGCCCCGCGAAGTGCTTATTGTGGAGGGTATTTTGTGCCTGACAAATAAAAACCTGCGCGACCTGATGGATATAAAAGTATATGTGGACTGCGACTCGGATCTCCGGCTCTCACGCGTTATACGGCGCGATATTAACGAACGTGGCCGAAATGTAAACCAGGTGCTCGATCGCTACGAAAAAACAGTCCGCCCCAGCCATTTGCAGTTTATTGAGCCAACCAAACGTTTTGCCGATATCATTCTTCCGCAGGGAGGAATGAATCAGGTAGCTATAAATATTTTAACCAATCACATCAACCACACTTTAAAATTCTTGTAAATGCTTAAAAATCTGAATATAGAAGAAGTACTTTTTATCGACATTGAAACAGTGCCACAGGCTCCGGAGTACAATGGCCTGAACGAAAAATGGAAACAATTGTGGGAACACAAAATGCAATTCCAGATTAACATTGACGAGCCGGCAGAAGTGCTTTACGACCGGGCCGGAATATACGCCGAATTCGGCAGAATCATCTGCATATCAGTAGGGTATGTTTTCCAAAAGCACGGAGAACTGTTTTTTAGGGTGAAATCGTTTTACGATGAAGATGAAAAAAAACTGATTCAAAGCTTTTTTAATGCGCTGGAAGCTTTTTCGCGAAAAGGAAAACGCAGGCTTTGCGCCCACAACGGACAGGAATTCGATTTTCCTTACATTGCCCGCCGCGCGCTGGTCAGCAATCTCAACCTGCCAAAAATTCTCGATATTGCCGGCGCCAAACCCTGGGAGTTAAAAGACCAGCTTATTGACACACTGCAACTTTGGAAATTTGGCGATTACAAACACTACACTTCTTTGTCATTATTGTGTGAGTTGTTTAATATTCCTACTCCTAAAGATGATATTGACGGCAGCCAGGTAGCCCGCATTTACTGGGAAGAAAACGACATTGACCGGATTGTGCGTTACTGCGAAAAAGATACACTTGCAGTGGCCAATTTACTGCTGAAATATAAAGGCGACAAAATTATTCCGATGGATAATATGGAGGTGGTTTAGGAAGAAGGAAGACGGGAGACAGGAAACAGGAGTCGGGAGACAGGAGTTGGAAATGGGAAGCCCGATGACTGACGACTAATGATCAGAGACTGATGACCGAAAACGGAACTTACTTGCACCCATTGTCCCCTTTTTTAAGGGGGACAGACCCGATTTATCGGGTCAGGGGGTTACAATGACTGATGACCTCGTCTGAAAATACAGCCGGACAGGTAGTGCCTAAAACTTCATCATCCGGTCCATTTCGCGTTTGGAATCTTTTTGCTTCAAAGTTTCGCGTTTATCATGAATTTTCTTCCCCCGGGCAAGTGCAATTTCCAGTTTGGCTAAACCACGGTCGTTAATAAAAAGCCGGGTAGGTACAATGGTTAGTCCTGATTCTTTAAGTTTTCGATCCAGTTTTTGAAGTTCCTTTTTGTTCAGCAATAATTTACGGTCGCGTTTAGCTTCGTGGTTATTGTGTGTTCCCATTTCATATTCCGAAATGTGAATGTTTTTAGCATACAATTCCCCTCCGTGAAACTGGCAATATGCATCGTTCATGCTCACTTTGCCATTGCGAATAGATTTGATTTCAGTTCCAACCAGTTGCATACCAGCCACAAACTTTTCTATCAGTTCGTATTCAAACGTCGCCTTTTTGTTTTTTATATTGATATTTGCTTTCGGATGTGCCACAAATAATAATTTAAAGTTTAAAGTTCCCTGTTCAAAGTTATCTGCATTGCGATGTTTTTAAACCTTTACAAAAATGCAGTTAATAATCTGGATAGAAAAATACTTAAAAAGCTAAAAACAAAAAAATTGGCCATTATGGTTACCAAAACATAACTTGTTTTTTTTCTTTCAGGAAATTCCAGCAAAATTTTCACTCCCATCCCAAAAATATAAAAGCCGTATAAACCAAGAACCTCAATTACATACAAAAAAGGGAACATTCCCGTTATAACGGAAACCAATAAAAATGGGGTAAGCGAATAAATCACCAGTTTTCGGGCTATAAAAATATTTTTTATTGCACCGAAAGTTTTAATAAGTTCGTTGGTTAGAAAAACCGAAATAACATACTGCAACAAAAACAGCAGCACTTCACGACCGGCTTTCATCAGAGGAAAAGTAAGATAAAATCTGGAGCCACGAACAATTTCACTTACAAAAACAGCAAGAAAAATCAGAATCAGAAACGGCAACAAAAAATTTGAAAAAGCATGTTTATCCTGGCTTTTCTCTTCCTTTTGCAATTCCCAAAACTTGACCGGTTCGAAAATTATTGCTTTAATATTTTTAAATATCTGATTGAAATTAACCTTCATTTCCAATTTTTCTGTTCTGGGTGCAAAAATACATTTTATTCAGCGGTTGAAATATTTTTCTTCTCCTTCAATATTCGCTCCATGGCAAACATCTCGTCGCGCAGGCGGGCGGCTTCAATAAAATCGAGCTCTTTGGCAGCCGCTTT
>JAZBNQ010000256.1:0-6471 GCA_036350775.1 Mariniphaga sp. | reverse complement strand
TTTTATTTCTTTTGCAAATAAAGAAAAAAATCTTTAAATAGAAAAATACACATAAATACCCTGCAACAAAAAAGAGAGGTTTTATCATATAAACGGACTTTTTTCAGGCCATTTGGTCGAAAAATTTACTGTTTGATAGGGAGTTGCGAATTATTATTTAATTGTTAATAATTTCAGGAGTTTTGCAGAGGTAAAATCGTGACCGGGCCAACACAGTCCAGACAAACTGCCTAAGGGCTTTTGTTCCTTATCTCTACCTGCATGTAATCGATTCTTTCCCATGAACTAAAAGTCGTTAATTCAGAAGAAACAGACCATTTATGAAATAAAACAGTTCTTAAAAACAGGCTTTAATTATTTGAGTCCTTAAATTAATGACTCAGGCAAAAAAGTATTTCTACTTTTCATCAATATGTATAGCTCATGAACGCCACTTTTTTGGAATCAGGGCTCCAGGAAGGCACATTAATGGTTCCCTGGCCGCCGTAAAGAAATGCAACAGTTTTAATTTCTCCGCCGTTTGCCGGCATCAGGCGCAGCATCACACGCTGGTTGTGTGGATGTGAACTTGCCGGAACTTCGGGTAAGTAAGAAATCATAATTAGCCATTTGCCATCGGGTGAAGGGTGGGCAAACCAGTTCTGAAATTCATCGTCGGTTACCTGTTCCTGGTCAGAGCCGTCGGGTTTCATGCGCCAGATTTCCATGCTGCCGCTACGTACCGAATTGAAATAAATGTATTTTCCGTCCGGCGAATATTCGGGTCCGTCATCAAGACCCCCGGCAGTTGTCAGGCGAATCTCCTCCCCTCCTTCAGCCGGTATTTTATACACATCGTAATTGCCGTTTCGTTCGGCGCAGTAAACATGCCATTGGTCGTCGGGCGACCAGCCATGCCAGTAGGACGGTCCTTTTTCAGTAACCCGCTTTGGTGTGCCGCCTTTTAAAGGAACCGTGTAAATTATGGAATGACGTTTTCCGTTTTCTTCCGTGTGATGGCTGATGGCCATGGTTTTGCCATCAAAAGAAATACCGTGATCATTATTGTTTGCCGTGGCAAAACCAGTGTTAATTTCTTCCGGTTTGCGTTTTTTTAAATCGAATTTATACAATTTACCACCTGAATTGTACACCAAAAACTTCCCGTTGCGTGACCAGTTTGGTGCTTCAATGTGTGTTTCGGTTTCAAAAATTACTTCGCGGTTTCCTGATTCAATATTCAGAATTTCCATGCGGCTGGGTGATGGAGTCTGATAGCCGTCAACGTCTTTGTTGGCAGGTTTCTCCAACCGTACATTCCAAAAACGGGCTTTTTCAACCACCGTTTCGTTGTGCGAACTGATGAACATTCCGGCAAAAACCGAAGATGACATATCCAGCTTTATCCGGCCAACCTCCATCAAAGGTTCACCGTCTTTTGAAAGCCGGAAAATGTATTCGTTTCCTTTGCGTTCCACCTGTACAAATTCCGGAGCTTTCATTTCAGAAGCAATTTCCTTTGTTTCACCTGCGGTTTTTTCACGGTACTGAAGCGAGGTGAGTCCGTCGCCATGAACCGCACCATCCATGTAAACAGCATTTTCAGCTTTCGAATTCCGAATCATCAAACCTATTTTCCGGTGGAGATCCACTCCTTCGCCTAAAAATTCAAGGTTGGCCGAAAGAATAAAATCACCTTCCACTTCCTGCGCAACAAAATAGAATTCATCGCGTTCGAACCAAATATTGTAACCAGCCCCTTCCAAAATAAACTGCTGATTTTTTTTATCAAACTGAAAATTTCCTTTCAGTTTCGGGTTTCCAATATCAGAACCTGAATATTTTTGAAACATTTGCTGTGCCTGCATCGAACTGATTGTTAAAAAAATAAAACCTGTTATAAACGCAAATTTTTTCATAGAATTAATTTTTTACTGGTTTATCACCGTCACAATCTCCTGTATCTGATTCTGCGATTGTAACAGCGATTATAACTGCGACTAAAAACTGTAATCTTTCTACAACGACTCCCTCAAAATTAAAGAAGTTGATAAAACTTCCGCTATTTTCTGTTTATTTTTTGCAAAAGTAGCTGCAAGGCATCCCATTTGTTCAAAGTTTGTAGAAATGACCGAAATTCCGCCACCAACGATTTGTTTCATGGGCGTATCATTATATGAAAGCACCCCAACATCTTTTCCTAAAATCAGGCCTTGGTCGCGGCTGAGTTTTATTACCTCTACCAAATCTGAATCGCGGATGGTAAACCAAATCTGTTTTTTTTGAAGTTTTAAGTCGGATACCTTTTTTACATTTATGAATGGAATAGCATGTTTCAGACAAAATCTTCTTACAGCTTGAACTGTTTCTTTGGGGTGAGGTGTTTCGTCTTCATCGTAAACCAAAATGAGTTTTGAATATTTTCTAAGATTTTGTAATCCTTTAACCAAACAATTTTCAACTGAAGAATTAAAATTCTGAATAACATAACTCACTTGCTTTGAATCGGGAAAACCCATATCCAGGATGAGAAGTTTATGGGGGTCTATTTTGTTTAAAACCGGCTCCATTCCGCGGTGGTCGATATTCATTACAATATAAATGCTGTAACGGCCCAGGCTGTTCTGCACAAGCTGGTTGAAAACATCAGTATTATAATGGTGAAACAACAAATCCACTGTAAAATTTTGAGGCAGGTTTTTTCGGAAAGATTTGTAAAGCTGCTCCTTAAAGGCGCTGAAATCGTCGAGCAGCATAAAAACTTTAAACGAACTGCCTTTTACAAAATATCCTCTTGTAGGTGCCGATTCAATAATATTCCTTTTTTTCAGTATTCGGTAGGCTTTAAAAACAGTATCGCGGGAAAAACCGCTTTCGCTGCTTAACTGGTTTACCGAGGGAAGCGTGTCGCCTTCATTCAATTTGCCACTTCCAATGGCTTCGGTAATGGAATGAACCAGTTGCTGTATTTTGGATTGTCCGGACTGGTCAGTTCTTTTTATTGGAAATTGCGACACTTAGAAAACGTTTTTTACTTCCTCCAACGAAACCTTAAAAACCTGTTCACAAATGATGTTCAAGTGTTCTTCGGTTCCTTCAAAATGATAGGTTGATTGGATGTACGTACCAGTAGAGTCGGGCGCCAGTTCCAATGCCGGAGACGATGATTCCAGTTCGTAAAAAGGCCCCAATTGACTGCCATCTTCCAGCGGTCCGTCGTTATAAGCATTAATCGCATCGCCTTTGTAAGGAAATTTCTGGTGTTCCCAGGTCGAATTTACATAATCGGTTTCTCCTTCCGGAACATCGCATTTTAAAAGGGTTAATATTTTATTTTCGGCATCGTAGCTTCCTATTACCGGCATTGCACGCTGCGGAGGAATTCCAATCTTTCCGCGCTCTTTGCCATCTCCTTTAAAATAAATAATGCCATTTTTTACCTTCAACCGGTCATCCGGAATTTTTCCAAAATAATCAGACTTTACAATATAATCAGACTTTACGCCGGTTTTATAAGGAAGAATCATGGTAACCTCTGCAGAAGGATTATACATACCGAGCATCCAAATGGAAATTAATCCTTTTTCTTTTGTCCAGGGTTCCCCGCTGGTATTCTTAACCATATTTGTACTTTCGTATCCCACAAATTTTACACTATCGGGAACTGTTATGCCCAAAATATTTTCAATGAGAGGTTTTCCAAGCAAATGAACTTTTCGGGTTAAATCGAACCTAAATTCGTAATTATTGTAATTTGTAACTTTCATGTCTTTCAGAAAAACAGCTATTGAATCAGTTGCCAGAAAAACATCGAAAGGAATGGTATCAATGCAGGCAGGAACCTGCCAGTTTTCGAAATCGAACGACTTTCCAGGTTCAAAATAGAGTGAATACTGACCACCCTCCGGACCTAACCAGAAACGCTCTTCACCTCCTACCGGATTAAATTGTGGAAGAACTTCTCCGGAAGAAATAAGTTCATGGTTTATCCAACCGTAACTTTTCCCACCCCATCCGTTTGAAGAACTGGTCATCACCCGCCCCTGGTATTTCATGGAAAGAATTAACCGGGAATCACCGTTTTTAAGTTCCACATTATCGGGAAATTTGCGTAAAAAGTTCACATCATACCCGTATGTACCTTTTTCATATTTTTCCAATGATTCCTTTTTTTTGGGTTCAATTTCAATGACTTTCTGTATTTCAAAATCACCTTGCCTGTTTTTTCTGTTTGAACACCCTAAAACCACAGCAATAAGGGTAAAAAAGATGATAGTCCTCATCGTATTCTATTAAAATATTTTCAGGCCGAAAATACAGGTAAAATCTGTAATAAAAAAAGTCATACCTACTTTAACAGGCAGGTATGACTTTTATTTAATGAATAACTATTTGTAAAGTGGTCCAAAATTCTGGCATGCACGGTAATCCGAACCTTCCTTGTCTTCCCCAAAAGCATTCCATGCACTGGGTCTGAAAATTTCATCTTCTTCAACATTGTGCATGCAAACCGGAATACGCAGGATGGAAGCCAGTGTAATTAAATCGGCGCCAATGTGGCCGTAACTGATTGCACCGTGGTTGGCACCCCAGTTTGCCATTACCGAATACACATCTTTAAATGCCCCTTTACCAGTCAGTTTTGGAACAAACCAGGTAGTTGGCCATGTAGGATTGGTTCTTTCATCCAGCAGTTTATGCACTTCATCATCCAGTTCAGCCGTGTACCCTTCAGCAATCTGAAGTACCGGTCCTGTGCCCTTAACCAGGTTTACCCTCGACATGGTAACCGGCATTTGCCCGGCAGTTTTAAACTGGCTGGAGTAACCACCTCCCCTGAAGTATTCCCGTTCTGCAGGGCAAAATCTTGTATTTTCAAGGCACTTTTTCACTTCTTCCTCCGTAATTGCCCAGTAGGGTTTCATTACCGGATTCCCTTCTGTATCGCGCTGTTGCGCTGTAGCATCAAGAGTTGTGGGACCCGAGTTAATGAGATGAATAATACCATTTTTGGCAATGCCTGTGAGCTCTTTTCCGGTTACCCGTTTTACCGCTTCGGGACTCCAGTATGTGCGCACATCGGAAAAAATCTGGGCTGTATTCGTAAGCAAATGGCCAAATAACATGGGCACCGCGTTCAAACTGTCGTTTTCGGTGGCAAATACAAAGGCTTCCCTGATTCCATTCCAGTCGAATGAAGTGTTCAAAATGACTTCCGGAAAATCGCCGTTGGGGTAGTAATCGGTCCACTGGCGCTGTCCCTGGAAACCGCCTGCAATGGCGTTGCGCCCCAAAGCCTCTTCGCCAAATCCAGCCATCTTCAGTTTTGGGTTACCAATCATCAGGTCGCGGAAAATCAATGTCATTTTTACCACAATTTCCCATTCCCAATCTTTGCGTTCCCGGCTCACCTGCTTTTCAGGTTTGTTGTAATCTTCGCCCTCCAGACAATTTTCACGAGTCCATGCCAGCGCTTTTTCGAATTCTTCTTTGTCGTAAATTTCCTCATCAATGCGCCGCTTCACTTCGGTCATGTCCACAAACTCGGTGCGCATTCCCAAATAGTCCTGGAAAAAATCGGAATTCACCATGGAGCCGGCAATCCCCATTGAAGTGTAACCCAGCGAGAGATAAGATTTACCTTTCATTTGAGCCACTGCCAGGGCGGCTTTCAAAAAGCGCAGGATTTTTTCCTGAACATCTGCGGGGATAGATTCATCTCCGGCATCCTGAACATCGCGGCCATAAATGCCAAAAGCAGGCAATCCTTTCTGGGTATATCCGGCCAGGGCAGCAGCCAGGTAAACAGCACCCGGGCGTTCGGTTCCGTTAAAGCCCCAAACTGCTTTCGGAATCCATGGATTGGAATCCATCACTTCAGTTCCGTAACACCAGGCAGGAGTAACTGTTAAAGAAACCCCAACGCCCTCGCGTTCAAACTGGTCGGCACACATGGCTGCTTCAGCTACTCCGCCAATAGTTGTATCCGAGATAACGCATTCTACTTCTTCTCCTCCGGGAAAACGCAAATTCTCTTCGATAAGCTGCGCTGCAGCTTTAGCCATATTCATGGTTTGTGCTTCGAGCGACTCGCGCACGCCCCGTTCTCGTCCGTCAATCACCGGACGGATTCCCACTTTGGGCAATCTTCCTATCAATCTGTTTGTCATCGTTTTAATTTATTATTGATGAATGATTACTGATAATTTTCTATTTTGAAATTCATAATTTTTACTCAACCTGAACTGTGCTGAACTGTGCTGCAATTTAGAAATTAATTTGTAACCTGGAAAATGTTCCAAAACATTTTTTTCATACACCTGTTGTGTAAACATCGAATATAACGATTAAACAAATGAGCAGAATTAAAACAGGCGACACCATTCCGGTTTTCAAATTAAAAAACCAGCATAACGAGTGGATTAACATGGCAGATTATATTGGAAAAAAGAACCTGGTTTTGTTTTTCTATCCGAAAGACGACACGCCGGG
>JAZBNQ010000255.1:0-2961 GCA_036350775.1 Mariniphaga sp. | reverse complement strand
GTATAGTTGCTCTCAAAATAGTTCTTGTAAGCAGTTTTTCCCGTAATTTCATAAAGATATGCCGCCGCTTCCATTTTGGCTACAAACCGTCCGTAATCGTCGGTTTCCTGTTGACCTGCGGCCAAACCGCTGGTTGAACCTGTATTATTTCTGAAAATTACATTCGGATTTTCAACAGCCCACTGCCAGGCTCTTTCAGCGCTTTTTTTCAGGGAATCGGCATATTCTTTCATGCCAGCCGAGCGGTAAACTTTTGAAGCAATGGCAAAAGCACCGGCGGCATTCAATGTTCCCGATGTATTTGGTCTTCCATAATACGAAGGTGCAGTTGCAGCAGATGGAGGACTGGCATGTGCTACACCCACAACACTTAGCAAACTGCCATCAGGTTTTTGAAGTCGCAACAAGTGATCGATTCCCCATTTGGCTTCGTCCAGAATATCGGGTATGTTATTTCCCGATTCAGGAATATTATAATCGTCACCCCAAACGCCGGGATTTTCAATAAAGGCTTTCATAAAATCCACGATATAACTGGCTGTCCAGCTTGTGTATTTATTGTAGTCGCCTGCATCGTACCATCCGCCCGAAACATCCCATTCCGTTGACGCGTCATTTTTGCTCAGAAAATCGCGGGACTGTTTATCCTGCAGGTGACTGGCTCCATCTGCCCACTCTTCGCAGGCAAACGGAGGTTGCTTTGCAAAACCTGAGCGTTGGTAAAAAAAAGTACGCAGGGCATGAAACATGGTTTCTTCATATATATTTTCTTTTATGTCGAATTTAAATGAGCGTAAATTACTGTCAACGTCTAAAACATAATAAGATCCGGGTTCAGAAAATGAAGAAAAATCGAACCACCAGGCCATGTCGCCTGAAGAGCTGTCTGTGGCCCCATTGTTCCATGCAACCGGAGTTCCTGAAAAAACCTGTTCTTTGGTTTCGTCGTTAACCAACGCATAAGTATTTCCGGGAATAAAAACTATGAGCGAATCAAAACCCATTTGTGGGTTTCTGATAACGGCCACTTTTTCAGAAACGGGTCGGTATCCAAACTGGTCGGTTGTGATAAACGGCGAGGTTTTGGGCTCTTCCTGGGCATTAATTGTAATACTTAAAAAGATAAAATGCACTGCAAGAAGCAGGTGTGATAAGGTTTTGGAAAATGAATAATTCTTTTGCATCGGTAAATAGTTCAGTAATTCCGTCAAAAGTAGAAATGATTTTTTCCTAAAACCAGGTTTTTATTGATGAAGAATAACACAAATATACTTTGGGTGTCACATATCCACCCAAAAAAAAATTTTTAAAAGAATTTGCTGGAATTTTTAATTTTGTACTGCATCAAAACAATTGAATATGGCACGTTGGTTTGTAATTGCAGGAATAATTTTAATTGTGATTGGGGTGCTGCTTTACCTGGCGCCCTGGCTTTTTAACTGGTTCGGAAAACTTCCAGGCGATATTCGAATTGAAAAGGAAAACAGCAAAGTATTTTTCCCCATTACTTCAATGATTGTCATAAGTGTAATACTTACAATCGTAATTAACGTTATCAGGTACATTGGAAAATGATAACTGAAGTTTTATGTTGTAAGATGAAATTACCGAACCACCTGCACTCTTACTGCAACAGGTCCTTTCTGTCCTTTTTCCACTTCAAAACTTACCAGATTCCCTTCGCGAATTTCTTCGAGCGTATTGTTTACGTGTACAAAAACACTTTCCCGGGTTTCCTGGTCGGTAATGAACCCAAATCCTTTTGACGGATTAAAAAAAGTAACTGTCCCTTTACGATTGGGATCAACTACTTCAAGCGGACCGCGGGGCACACTCACCTGAATATCTTCGACATTTATTTTTTCTTTTTGGTCAGGATCCGGGGGGGTATCGGAAATATTGCCATGCTGGTCAACATATGCAATCATGTCGTCGAGGCTGTTGCTTTTTGTGTTTTCTTTACGAGCCTGGCGTTTTTTCTCTTTTTCTTTCCGTTTCTTTTCTTTTTTATTACGTACTTCTTTTTTGTTAAATGATTCCTGCGATCTTCCCATTTATTTTTTCCTGTATTAAATAATATATTCGTTAATAAAAATCATAATTTACAATTTTCACAAAAGTAACTTTTTTTTTGTGAAGATGAAGTTTTTGTGATGTTTTTAAAAAACAGCCTCTTACAGAACCAATCGTGTTCCCCTGCCATTTGCCATGTTCTCAGGATTGGTTATAAGAACTTCTTTCACGCCGTTTCGTTTGGCTCTGAACCCATTGTTAAGCTTAGGAATCATACCTGCACTGATTATTCCCTCTTTCTGGAATTTCTGAAAAAGTTCAGAGTCCAGCTCGGAAATGATGGTGCTGTCATCTTCCGGATTTTGCAATACGCCTTTTTTTTCGAAACAGTAAAAGAGATAAATACTGAAATAGTTGGACAGTTCTGAAGCCAATTCAGCGGCAATGGTATCAGCATTAGTGTTTAAAATTTGTCCTTTTTCGTCGTGCGTAAGCGGAGCTACAACAGGTACAACATTTTCTCCGATGATTATTCGCAGCTCCCGGCTGTTTACGTCCACAATATCGCCTACAAAACCATAATCAATTTCCTGAACCGGCCGTTTTCTTGCACTAATGAGGTTTAAATCAGCACCAGTAAGTCCAAGGGCGTTGCACCCCCGGGCCTGTAATCCGGCTACTATTTTTTTATTAACCAGGCCCCCGTAAACCATGGTTACCACATCGAGCATCGATTTGCTGGTGATACGTCGGCCATCCACCATTTCGGTTTCAATGCCCAGCTTTGCTGCAATTTCGGTAGCAGTATTTCCACCTCCATGGACCAGGATTTTATTTCCTGAAAATTTGATAAACTGGTCCAGCAGGGCATTCAGCGAATCGGGGTCTTCCACCACTTTTCCGCCTACTTTTATTATTGTAAGTCTATCCATGATTTGGTTTAACGTT
>JAZBNQ010000254.1:0-12264 GCA_036350775.1 Mariniphaga sp. | reverse complement strand
TTGTTTCAAAAATAAAATTTATCAAATGTAAGCTAAAAATTTATCCACTGAATTCATAAAATGCTCGATGTAGTAAAACAAAAAACATTTAAATATTGATTTCATTCTGAAAAATCCTATATCGTTTCAAATTTTCATTATTGCAAATATGAATTAACAGATGTAACATTTTAATTATTAGGGGATTTAATGTTTTTAGAACATTTTAACAATAAGTTCTGTATTCCTTGAGTCAAATTGTTAAAAAGTATTAAAACATCTTTTATTATTATATAGTCGTGGAAGAACATAATTTAACTTATTGCATCGAATAGTCAGAATCGGACCCTTTTGAGTCAAAAATATGGCAAATAGATAATTTTTGTATGGAATTATCAATTTTTGATGAAACCAAATAAAATTAGTTTTTTCTCAATACATTTTACAGAAGCATATACTTCCATTTTACCGCCGTACTTTGGTTCCGAATTTTAATTTTAAAATAATTACTATGAAAAAAATATTCACAACATTTTTTGTCCTGCTGTTTTTCACAGGAGTTTCATTTTCTCAGAAGAACATTCCCTTAATAGGCTCTTCTGCACCTTCTTTCAAAGCAAATTCAACCAATGGCGTATTAACATTTCCCGATGATTTTGGGGAAAGTTGGAAAATTCTTTTTAGTCATCCACAGGATTTTACTCCGGTTTGTACAACTGAGCTATTGGAACTTTCATATATGCAATCGGAATTTGAAAAGCTTGGAGTTAAGGTTGCTGTCGTATCGGTTGACGATATAGAACAACACCAGCGATGGAAAAATCATCTTGAAAGCATTGATTTTAAGGGTCGTGGATCACAAACAATTCGATTCCCTCTTTTTGAAGACCCGGATGCAAAAGCTTCAATAAAATATGGCATGCTCCACAGACCGGCCAGCACAAGTAAAGACGTAAGGGGCGTTTATGTAATTGATTCTAAAAACATTGTGCGATCAATTAACTTCTACCCTATTGAAATAGGAAGAAACATGTCGGAAATCGTTCGAATTGTGGAGGCTTTAAAAACCAGCGACCAAGAAGAACATGTTTCCACCCCGGTTAACTGGGAAAAAGGAGATGATGTATTAATGACATCCAAACCATTTACCACTGAACAATACAACTTAAACCCAAAGAAGTATGACGAGCGGTATTACACGTTAGACGATATGATTTGGTTTCGAAAAACGGTTAAACCTTCCGTTTTGAAAAATGAATAGAAACATGAATAAATCCTTCAAGGTTTTGATAACCTTGAAGGATTTACTTTTTTCTAAAACGGTTTTATCGTCAACCGATACTTTTTCACTCCTGGCATCACACGGTATTGTTGCAACTGGCGAATCGCTGTTCCACCCACCCCGCTAACTTCGTAATCCACATTCAGAATGGTGTGAGGTGCTTCTTCCAACTGGTATGTGTACATAGCGCGCTCCAGATTTTCGGTGGAATATTTGTGCAGGCTGAAGTTCAGCAATTCACCTCCTTTTATCAGCAAACCTTTTCCTTCCCCATCCTGCACCTTAAGCCACCGCACATCACTTCGGTTGCCATATTCCTGCGGAATGAGGTACGATTCGTACATTTCACCGGCATTGGAATAAAACAACCCCACTTTTGCGCCGGTTTTCCGGTCGGGATAGTTTTCAAACGGACCGCGGCCATACCACTCCACGCTGCTGAATGTTTTGGGCAACTGAAACTGTAAGCCGATTTTTTGCAGCATGTCGGGCATGGGGCCATGCGGAATAATTTCCTGCTCCAGTTCAATGGTACCATCGGCTTTAAAGGTCCAGGTTTCGTTTCGTTCAAAACCCGAAGAAAAAATCCATTCGTAAGCTCTTCGCGATGGATCGTTGGAACTGTGTGAGAAGGCACCGATTTGAATCACCACTTCATTTTCTTCAAGCTGTTTTACCTTCACTTCATGCACTTCAGATACCAGATTCTTTAATCCCAGGGTGCGCAACTGGTTGTCGATGCTGCGGCCAAAACCGGGTGTCATTTTCCCCTGTTCAAACATGTAGCTTCCCCACGGGTCGATGTCGTTGGCCAGCGGAGCACGCCAAACATTAAATTCGGGCCCGCTCTCCAGGTATTCCGTTTCGTTCAATTGCAACGATGTTAATTTCCCCGATTTTTTATCCATTATGTAGCGAAAATTTTTACCTGAAACAATAATGTTTTCGTTGTTTTCCCGAACGTTTACTTTTTCGTTAACTGGAACTACATCTTTTTCAGAAATTTCAGCAGGTACCGAAAACTGTTCCCAGGCAATTTCGTGGCCTGCTTTGGCCCATTTGGTGTTTTCTTTCAGCATAAAAGCTACCGTAAGCAGGCATTCGGAATTACTTTCAATTTTGGGCATCCGGAAAGGAATGGTGTCAGTAATCCTTTCACCCGGCGCACAATCAACCTGAAAAAACCCACGCTGGACAGTATCCCCGTTCACGGTCAGTTCCCAGATTCCATCCAGTTCATTTAAATTTTTAAAATGATGGCGGTTGGTAATTTCCACGATACCATTTTTAATTTCAACCGCTTCAATTTTAACCGGTTGGCCCGATTTTTTTATCTGGTGAATTTCGGGTTGAATTTTCCGGTCGGGCCAAATGATTCCGTAGGTGCGTCCGCCAAGGCCCACAGCAAAAAAGTCTTCATCCACTGCTTTTGTATCGGATTCAAAATCGAGTGCTAACACGGCGCCCTCTGTTTCATTTTTTAGCTCATCCAGCGTAACCGCTTTATCGAAAATTTTCACCTCATCGATTACCATTTTCGACATCCGGCCCGAATATTCGCCCTGGTCCTGCGTATCGGCTTCGCGCCCAATACAGAGCGGGAAAGGCGTTGAACTGATTAAACCATTGTGCCGGATTTGGGCAACACGTTCTTCGTCGATAAAAAGCTGCAAGCTGTTGCCATCGTAAATCCCCGCAATATGGTGCCAGTCACCGTAAAAATCTTCGTTTACCCGTGCTTTTGCTGAAATCCGTTTCCCTTCGCTGTGAATATAAAACTCAAGCGTTTGCGGATTTTCCATGTGAATACCATACTGGTACTTCCCTTTCATTAGAAAAGTATTGGGTTGCATAATTTCAAACGGTTTCACCCAAAAGCCAATGGAAATCTGGTTCCCGGCAATATCCAGACTCGGATCGCGGTAAAACTCCACCCAGTCATCGTGGCCCGAAAATTCCAGTCCGCGACCGTTTTTACCATCTGTAAAAACCGGCCGGCCCATAATTTGCCCGTCGTTTTTATACGAAGAAGAATCAGGTAAAATCCAGCGTGGCGTTTTTATTCCCGGGCTTATCCAGTCCCAAATAGCGCCGCCTGTCAGCCGCGGGTATTTCCAAATCCACTGCCAGTATTCATCCATTCCGCCCAGGCCATTTCCCGTGGCAGCCAGGTATTCGTCCATAAACGAAGCGCGGCGGTCGTTTTGAGGCAGTACCTTACCTTGTGCCAGGTTTTTATAATCGATGGGCAACCAGTAACGCGGACCCACAATGTCTTCAAACGGAATATAAAATTTATTTCCTCCGTACATCCAGGCTGGGCGGCTGGGATCAATCCCCTTGCCGGTTTTAATCACTTCGTTGATGTTGAACCCGCTTCCCGACTCGTTTCCGGCGCTCCACATAATTACCGACGGATGGTTGCGATCGCGGTAAACCAGTTTGCGGCTGCGGTCTTTGTACATTTCGGTCCAGGCACGGTTTCCCGACAAATGAATGTTGGCATGCGCCTCGTCGTCCACTTCATCCACCACGTAAATGCCCAGTTCATCCGCCAAATCGAGGTATTCCGGGGTTGGCGGATAATGCGATGTCCGCACACAATTGATGTTGAACTGCTTCATCAAAATCAAATCCTGCTTCAGTGTTTCCAGCGGAACGGCCTGACCGTGCTCCGGGTGGTGCATGTGGCTGTTCACCCCGTTCAGTTTTACCGGCACTCCGTTCACAGTAAAAATATGGTTTCTGTATTCCACCTCACGAAACCCGATTTTTTTGGTAAATGCCTCCAGTGTTTCGCCTTCTTCGTTTTTAAGGTGAATAAGCAGCGTGTATAAATGGGGAAACTCCGCCGACCATTTTTCGGGGTCGATGACCAGGGTAGAAAGCGTAACTTTTTTTATGGAATCGGGCGAGGTTTTGAAGTTCATGGATTGAATGCCGTCCCTCAAAATCGATTCGTTTTCAGCATTTAACACATCGAATTCCAGCGAACAGGCCGAAGTGTCTTTATCTGTATTTTTTATCACGGTTTCCACAACCAGCGTGGCATCCTTGTAATTGCGATCCAAATCGGTTACCACATAAAAATCGTGAATAAATGATTTGGGATAAGCCACCAGTTTCACATCGCGGTAAATACCCGAAAGCCGCCACATGTCCTGATTTTCGAGGTACGAACCGTCGGAAAACCGCAACACCTGCACTGCCAAATCGTTTTCGCCTCTTTTCACAAATGCGGTAATGTTGAATTCTGCCGGTTCAAAACCGCCCTGGTTGTAGCCCACCCGTTTTCCGTTTACCCAAATGTATGAAGCCGATTTTATGCCTTCGAACCGCAATATGATTTCCTTGTCCTTCCAGGTTTTGGGAATTTCAAATTTGCGTTTGTAACACCCGGTTGGGTTATAATAATCAGGAATGTTGGGCGGATCGCTTTCAAAAGTGAGGGCAATATTCCTGAATTTGGGATGGCCAAATCCCTCCATTTGCCAGTTGGACGGCACTTTTATTTCATCCCAGTCTTCCGTTTCAAATTTTGGTTCCCAAAAATCTGCGGGAACCCGATCGGGTGTTTCCACCCATTTAAACTTCCACAATCCGTTCAGAAGCTGGTAGTTTTCATTTCTGTCTGTCCGATTTATCAGCGCATTTTGTTTTGTTGAGTGAGGAATATGAAACGCACGGGGTGCTACTTGTCCCTTTTCAAACACGGCCGGATTTTCCCAGTCATCAGGTAAAAATTCCACCTCCTGGGATTGAACAACACCACTGAATAAAAAAATAAAAACTGAGATAAAAAGAAAACGGTTCATGGAAACAGGTTTTAATTTAGAATAGCAAAGCTAAAAAATTACTGATAATAGTTAAGCAGCCATTCGTTTAAACAGAGAACAAAGTATCAAAAGCAATTAAGGTTAAATCAACATGGCAATTATTTGTTTATCCATTTAATTTTCAAGACATTTGAAGAAAAAATAAAAAGTCATGCGATCTTTGTTCGGATTTCTTCTGGCAATGCTGATTTTGGCTCCCTCTTTAAAAGCACAGGACAGTAAAAAGGGTTTTGAGTTTAATTTCTCTTTGGTGCATCCTGCAAAATGGAGCCGAAAAGAATATAACTACTCAGTTGACCCAACACTTGAGGTTTTCTATATTAAATCGGTATCCAAAAAGTTTTGGGTGGCAGGCGGCATTTATGCTCAGGCCGGAAAACACAACTGGAAAGAATTTACAGGGCATACATTTGTTGATGATTTTGGAATGCCCTACCGATTAAGAACTGATTATAACCGGCAGCTCGAATTTTTTAGTTTGGGTATTCCTGTAAAAATTGGAATGGAATTTAACAAGCTCGTTTTAAATTCGCTGTTTTTGGGATTTACAGTCGGCAACCATTTAAAACTTGAAATGGCTGATTACCTTAATTATGAGTATGTTGCTGATTTGCCTGTAACCGATTATTACAATTTACTATTTTGGGAATTAAATGTTGGAATAAGAAAAACTCTTCTTAGAAAAGAAAATTTTAGTTTATCTTTTTCACCTGTTGCCGGATATAGAATAGAAAGTTCGGGAAAAGACATTGGAAATTATAATTATATTTTCTATGGTGTGGGACTAAGTTCGAGATTTGGAAAATAAGCGCAGCAATTCAACAATTTCGCAAATAATTCAATTTTTCAGTTTCACAGTTTTTATTCATGAAACCGCCTGAAATATTCCGTTGGCGTCATTTTCGAATGGCGTTTAAACGTACGGTTGAAATTGGACAGATTGTTAAACCCGCTTTCGAAACACACCTGCGAAACTGAAAGTTTACCTTCAATTAAAAGTTTACAAGCATAACTAATACGCAAATCGGTTACATATTCCGAAAGCGACTTCCCGGTTTTCTCCTTAAAAAAACGGCAAAACGCAGACGGGTGAAGATGGGCGATTTCAGCAACCTTTTCCAGTTCAATTTTTTGCTGATATTGGGTGGTTAAAAAATGAAGCACTTTGGTGAGCCGGTTGTCGGTAAAATCATGATTTTGCTGATGATACAACTCACCCGCCAGCAACCTGTACTTTTCGGTTTTTGCCAGTTCGTGCAAAAGCTTAAGCAACTGAATCACCCGGTCGAATCCATTGCTTTGAGCAATCTTCAATACCTGTTTTCCTGCCTTTTCTGAAAACGGCGGCAAAAACCGTATTCCCCGCGAAGAACGTTCGAATAATTCCTGAATAATATGAAACTCAGGATATTCAAAAATTGATTCACGAAACAGGTCACCAGGAAACTGAATAACAATGTAATGGATTTTTTCTTTGCTTTCAGGCGCATGATATTTTTCATCGCTCCGCCAGAAATGCGGCAGATTACATCCCAGCATGGCCAGGTCGCCGGAACTAAAAGGTTCGATATTATCGGCCACAAAACTGGTGCCTGTACCCTCAATTACATACAAAATTTCATATTCGCTGTGAAAATGCCAGGGATAAGTGAAATGTGGCATATTTCGCCATTTCACTTTTACAGCCGTTCGCAACGGGAAATCAATGTATTCCTGCATCACTTTCATGGGTTCAATATTAGTAAAAATGTTAATCCAGTACAAATGCTTGCAAAAAAAATACTGTTAGGAGAAAAGCTGAAAGACTAAATTTGAAAAATCAAATCAATCTGAAATTATGACAAACCAACAATGGCAGTTACTGCTGGATACTATTAACGGAAAAACTCCCGAAAACCCTTTAACCGGGTTTATAATCGACAGCCCCTGGCTACCGGGCTGGGCGGGGGTTTCAACGCTACAGTATTATTCTTCCGAAGAAATCTGGTTTCAAACCAACAAAAAAGCCATTGAAACATTTCCTGATATTATTTTTCTGCCTGGATTCTGGTCTGAATTTGGGATGTGTTCTGAACCCTCGGCTTTTGGTGCCAAAATGGTCTGGGATAAGTTTAACCTGCCCCATGCAGATAAAATTATCAACGATATTTCCGAAGCCGAAAAACTGAAAGTGCCCAATCCGAAAACCGACGGACTTTTACCTTTTATCATCCAACGGTTATTGAATTACCAGCAACCCATTCAGGAAATGGGGCACGAAATAAAATTTGCCATAGCCCGCGGCCCGTTAAATATAGCTTCATTTCTGATGGGTACCACCGAACTGATGATGGGTTTTATGATGGACCCGGCAAACAGCCACAAACTGCTGGAAAAAATCACAACATTCACCATCAACTGGCTGAAGCACCAGAAAGAAGTTTTTCCTTCAATTGAAGGCATTCTGGTTCTTGACGACATTGTTGGATTTATTGGCGAAGACGAATGCCGGGAATTTGCGGTGCCTTATATAAAACGGATTTATAACGCTTTCAATTCCAAACTGAATTTTTTCCATAACGATGCACAGGGGCTTATTTCAACGCCATATTTAAAAGAGATGGGCGTTCACCTGTTCAATTTCAGCTTTGAACACAGCATGAAAGAAATACGCGAACTGGCCGGCCCCGAAGTGGCATTAATCGGTAATCTTCCCCCGCGGGATGTACTTGCTGCCGGAACACCGGAACAAGTGCGTGAAGAAACACGTAAAATGGTGCATGAATTTGGCGACAAAAACCGGGTAATCTGGTCGTGTGGTGGAGGAATGCCACCGGAAGTTACTACGGAAAATATTCGCGCATTTAAAGAAACGATTGATGAAGAAGCAAAATGAAGAAAATCAATCCACATAGGCATATAGGCCACATTAGAAATTCTATGTGCTCGATGTAACTATGTGGTTAAAAATAAAAACTATGAAAAACATTCTTTTTATAATCCTGCTGTTTTTAGCTTCCGGCGTTTTTGCGCAGGAACTGGCAAAATTTTCAGTCAAAATTGATGAAGAACGAATTGATGCGCCGGTTTCGCTGGCACTTGACGGGCTAAATTATAACACCGACAAAGGAACTCTGGCGCTTTATGAAGTTCTGGGAAACGAAGAAAACCAGGTCGCCTGCCAGCTTGAATCCGGCCATTCTGCCAAACTTTGGTTCATCCTTGAGGGAGTTTCACCCGCGAATTCAACCCGGAATTTTATCCTTAAAGCAGAAAATAGTACCGAAAAACAAATACCAAAAGTAAGGATTCATAAAAAACAAAAAGACCTTAGTTTAATGGTAAATGAAAAAGCGGTTTTAAGCTACCGGTTTGAAACCATGTTTCCGCCCGAAGGCGTGAATCCGTTGTACAAACGCTCGGGGTTTATTCATCCGCTTTGGTCACCCGGAGGTGAAGTGCTTTCGCGCATTCAGGCTCCTGACCACTATCACCATTACGGCATTTGGGGTCCGTGGACCCTGACTCATATCGACGACCGTGAAGTGGATTTCTGGAATCTGGCCAAAGGCCAGGGCACCGTAAAATTTGCTTCGTTTTTATCGAAAGTGGAAGGTGAAATTTTCAGCGGATTCAAAGCTTTGCAGCAGCATATCGATTTTGGGGCGCAGGGTGAAGACCAGGTGGCCATGAATGAAATTCTGGATGTGCGGGTTTGGAGTGTTTCAGAAAAAGTGTGGGTGATTGATTACACCACCACATTAAACAGTTCGCTACCTAACGGAATTATGCTTGATGCTTACCGTTATGGCGGAGGAATTGGGTTCCGCGCCACCGAAAAATGGCACAAAGATAACTGTACCGTTTTAACCTCTGACGGAAAAAGCAGGGCTGACGCCGACGGTTCATTTGCCCGTTGGTGCATTGTTGAAGGAGAATCGGATGTTAGCGAAGGCCGCTCGGGGATTCTTTTTTTAAGCCATCCGTCAAACCGGATGCACCCCGAACCCATGCGCGTTTGGCCACTTGATGCCAACGGAGGACGTGGAGACATGTATTTCGAGTTTGTTCCCATCCGGCACGAAGACTGGAAACTTGAACCATTGAAAGATTATTCATTAAAGTATAGAATGGTAGTTTTTGACGGAAAAATGGATGCTGAAACCGCTGAAAAATACTGGAGCAGTTTTGCAAAAAATCCGAAAATTAACCTGATAAAAAATTAATATTGCCACAGATTCACAGATTAAGAATTAAAAGTAAAATCAAAATGAAAAAATTAAAATTACTCTGTTTTATTCTATTAACCACAACATTTGTGGCAACTGCACAGCCCAAAATAACCGCCGAACAGGTGGGTGATAAAATTGAATTCAGGGTGAACGGCAACTTGTTTACCAGCTATATTATTTCTGAATTTGAAAAATATCCGTTCTTTTTTCCGGTGAATGGTCCGTCTAACGCTACGGTAACTTCCATGCGCAATGCTAATTATCCGCACCACAGTTCGCTCTTTTTTGGGTGCGACAAAGTGAATGGCGGCAATTACTGGCAGGAAGGTTTGGAACGCGGACAAATTATTTCGCTGCGGGCCGACATTATTGAAACCGGTGGAGAAAAAGCCGTTGTTGAAAACGAGTGTATCTGGAAACGGCCCGGCGCAGATGCGCCCATTAAAGACAAGCGCAAAATCACTGTTACGGTGCCTTCGCCCGGCAAATTTCAAATTGATTTTGATGTTGTAATGGAAATGCTTATGGATGTGACCATTGACAAAACAAACCATTCGCTGTTCAGCGGCAGGATGGACCCCGATTTGGCCGTTACAAACGGAGGAACCATGATTAATGCCGAAGGAGAAACCGGTGAAAAAGGCACATTCGGAAAACGTTCGGCATGGATAGATTATTACGGTGAACGAATGGGGAAAATGGAGGGAATGGCTATTTTGCAACATCCTTCAAACGAATGGTTCCCGGCGCCCTGGTTCACACGCGACTACGGATTCTTTTCACCTACACCAATGTACTGGCCCGAAAACGATAAAAACATTACCCTGAAAAAAGGAGAAAAGATTAACTTGCGCTACCGTGTAATCGTTCATTCAGGTGATCATAAAGAAGCTAAAATTGCAGAGGAATTTGAAAAGTATAAAGAAGAGTAGGAAGTGGGAAGCTGGAAGAAGGAAGCAAGAAGTGGGAAGTAGAATGTAAAAAAAATTAAATTTGGCAACAAATGAACAATTATTAATGAACGGATTCAAATTTGAAAAACTGATTATTTGGCAACGTGCTATGGAATTGGGGGAAAATATTAACGATTTAACTGAAAGTTTTGCTCAAAAGGAGATTTATAATTTGTCTTCCCAGATTAGGAGAGCTGCGGACTCTGTAGCTTTAAACATTGCCGAAGGATCGATTGTCCAATCGTCACCTGAATACAAAAAATTTCTTGGATATTCTAATCGTTCACTCGCTGAAGTAGTAACTTGTTTATATAAAGCTAAAAATAGAAAATATATTATTGATAATGAATTCGATAAGCATTATGAATTTTGTTTCAATCTTATGAATATGCTGATTTCTTTCAGGAACAAAATTTAATGAACGCAGTTTGCTCGTTTGCTTCGTGCTTCGTGCTTCAAGCCTGAAAAGTAAATGAATATTAATTAAAAATAATAACAATGAAAAGAAGAGTATTCCTTAAAAATGCAGCTTCGGCCACTGCCGGAGCAGTTGTCATCCCAACCATTGTTCCCGCTTCAGTTTTTGGGAAAAACGCACCCAGTAACAAAATCAATATCGGACAGATTGGCTGTGGGAGAATTGCCCGGGGGCATGATATGGCCGAAACGTTAAAATACGATGTAGCCCGGATGGTAGCTGTTTCCGATTTGGATAGCAAACGTATGGCCGACGGGAAAAAACTTGTAGAAGATTTTTACAAGAAAAAAACCGGGAGCTCCAACCCCATTGATGTAAAAATGTATGCTGACTACAAAGACATGCTTGCGGATAAGGACATTGATGCAGTAATCATTAGCACACCAGACCATTGGCACTCGCAACCCGCCATTGAAGCGGCACTGGCAGGCAAAGATATTTACCTGCAAAAACCCACTTCGTTAACCGTAGAAGAAGGGCGCCTGCTCAGTGACATCGTTCACCGGCAGGGTGTTATTTTACAAGTAGGAACACAGCAACGGTCTTCGGCCCAATTCCGCAGGGCTGCTGAACTTGTGCGAAATGGCAGAATCGGGAAAGTACATACCGTAAAAATTGGGTTGCCCGGCGATCCTGCAGGACCGGTTTTTGAAACTTCTCCGGTCCCTTCAAACCTGAATTTTGACATGTGGCTCGGTTCCACTCCTGAAATCGAATACAAGGAAGAACTGGTTCATCCGCAAAACGATTACGGACGTCCGGGATGGCTGCGCCACGAAAATTATGGCGCCGGGATGATTACCGGCTGGGGGCAGCACCATTACGACTCTGCTGCATGGGGAATGGACACTGAATTTACCGGCCCCATTTCGGTTGAAGCCGTTGCACAATTTCCAAAATATGGCGACTGGAATGTACATGGTGATTTTATGGTAAAACACGAATACGAAAATGGAATGACGGTTTACACCAGTGGCGGATTTCCAAACGGTATTCGTTACGAAGGAACTGATGGATGGATTTTTGTAACCCGAGGCGCATACCGTGCAACTGCAAGCGATCCTATTCCTGAAGGCTCAACCAGGGCACTTGATGCCAGCAGTGAAGATATCCTAAAATCAAAAATCGGAGAAAATGAAATCCACTTGTATGTGAGCGAAGAACAGCATGGCAACTGGCTCGATTGTGTTCAGTCGCGCAAACAGCCCATTTCACCGGTTGAAATCGGCCATCGCACATGTACCGTGTGTCTTATTAGCCACATTGCAATGAAGGTTCCGGGTATTTTACGCTGGGATCCAAAAACAGAAAAATTCATAGATAACGATCTGGCCAACTCCATGCTCAGCAGGCCTCAGAGGTATCCTTACGGAACCGATTATGTGATAAGATAACAATTTGCAAAAATTGTATTAAAACTTGCTATAATACGTCAAACACGGATAGTTTGGTTTTTGTAATTTGCAAAGGATAAATTTAATATAAAAGCGGAAAAGTGTTCCAGCACTTTTCCGCTACAATACAG
>JAZBNQ010000253.1:0-10608 GCA_036350775.1 Mariniphaga sp. | reverse complement strand
GACATTCAATACTATAATACAATGAAACGAGACTTAATATCCATTACAGATTATTCGAAGGAAGAATACCTGAAAATAATGAGCCTTGCGGCAGAATTTGAAACCAATCCAAATCAGGATTTGTTGCAGGGGAAGGTAGTTGCTTCCCTTTTTTTTGAGCCGTCAACGCGTACCCGGCTAAGTTTTGAAACAGCAATCAGCCGGCTGGGAGGAAGGATTATCGGCATAGCCGACCCGGGCAGTTCAAGCACCTCAAAAGGTGAAACCCTGCACGACACCATAAAAATGGTAAGCAACTATGCCGATTTGATTGTTATGCGCCATCCGCTGGAGGGGGCAGCCCGCTACGCAGCAGAAGTTTCGCCTGTTCCGGTAATTAATGCCGGCGACGGTGCAAATCAACACCCCACACAAACTCTGCTCGATATGTTCTCCATCGTCAAAACGCAGGGATCGCTCGATAACCTGAACATTTTTATGGTGGGCGACCTAAAATACGGACGAACAGTACATTCACTGCTTATGGCCATGTCAGAATTTGAAAATCCCATTTTTAACTTTATTGCACCTCCTGAATTACAAATGCCCCAGGAATACAAAATGTTTCTGCGCGAAAAAGGTATCCGCTTTTTTGAACACCGCGAATTCACCGACATTATTAGCGAGGCCGATATCATTTATATGACGCGTGTTCAGAAAGAACGGTTTTCAGACCCGATGGAATACGAACAGGTGAAAAACGTTTATATCCTGCGAAATGCCATGCTCGAAAAAACCAAACCAAATGTAAAAATCCTGCATCCGCTGCCCAGAGTAAACGAAATTCATACCGACGTGGATAAAAATGAAAAAGCCTACTATTTTACACAGGCCCGCAACGGTGTTTTTACGCGTGAAGCCATTATTTCCCATATCATGAATCTTAAATAAAATGCCATGAGCGACGATAAAAAAAAGAAACTCAAATTAAAAGTGAGCGCCATTAAAGAAGGCACGGTAATCGATCACATCCCGGCTAAAAACCTGTTCAAGGTTATTACCATTTTAGGGCTCGACAATATTGAAAACCAAATAACTTTTGGCACCAACCTCGAAAGCGAAAGACTGGGTAGCAAAGCCATTATTAAAGTTACAGACAAATTTTTTGAAGACGACGAAATCAATAAAATTGCATTGATTGCCCCACATGCCAAATTGAACATCATTCGCGATTACGAGGTTGTGGAGAAAAAAGTAGTAGAAATACCTAAAGAAATTACCGGAATCGTGAAGTGTTTCAATCCGAAGTGCATTACCAATAATGAAACCATAACCACACGGTTTAAAGTAGTTGATACCTCACCTATCGCATTACGATGCCGCTATTGTGAAAAACACACCGTTGGCGAACAGATTAAAATGGTTTAAAAATTATAACCATAATTGCGCTAACAGAATCGTTTTTTTATATATTTGCACCGCGAATTTGAGCAGGTTTTCTTTAACAGAAAGCATCTCGAAACGTTCTTTCAGCAAATGCCCAGATGGCGGAATTGGTAGACGCGCTAGTTTCAGGGACTAGTGTCCGCATGGACGTGCAGGTTCGAGTCCTGTTCTGGGCACAACTCAGAAAGCAAATAAAAACAAAAGCACTTAAAATCAATGTTTTAAGTGCTTTTGTTTTTTTTAGGGAAACCTTAAAATCGCACGAAAAGTCAATAAAAAAGAGACTTTACCGAGAACAAGCAATTTGTCATTCAATCTGTTCTCGGCAAATCGTGTAAATCTCTCTTTTACAACATTTAATTGATATGAATTGACTCGATTTGGTGTTGAAAATTACCTATAAAAGCGTATTTTTATTCCGTATCCACCGTATGCCGGTAACAAATTTCTATACTCTCCAGTGCTGATTCAGGAGTGCACATATCCGGCTGTTTGTTTTCCTTAATGCATAAAATAAAATAGTCCAGTTCTTCTGAAAATCCGTCATTGGCATCCCCTGCAGGGACCAGGGTGGTTTCGGTTTCGGTTGTAACGATAATGTTTTGTGGGTCTTTCGGATAATAAAGAACACTGGCATTTTCAAAGCGGGCAGAATATCCGGCATGAAAAGGATAGGCCGTATGAAAAGTGTTGCCGCCTTCAATTTTTACCTGGAGGTTTTTATTTCGGTAATTCCAAAGTGCCGAAACGTAATCGTGTTTACTCAGTTTTCCTGGCAGGCAAATAGCGCTGATTTCATCGGGAACACTGCAAACCCACTGGGCAAAATCGATGTCGTGAATCACCAGATCGAAAAGCGCACCACCCGATGAGCCAAAATCTTTTTGTTTTTCTTTCCATTGGCCCCATGCCGGCACACCCGAAAAACGCGACAAGGAAAGGAATTCAAGTTTACCAAATTCTTCGCTTTCTATCCAGTTTTTCAGTGTAAGATAGGCCTGCATAAACCGAAGGACATGACCAATCATCAAAATTTTGTTTTTTGCGTGGGCTAATTTTATCAACTCTTTACCTTCGGCCACATCGAGGCAAAAGGGTTTTTCCAGAAAAACATGACAACCGGAATCGAGTGCCAGTTTTGCCATTTCGTAATGCAGATTGGTATGAACAGCAATTATGCAGGCATCTGGTTTTTCAGTTTTCAGACATTCATCAAAATCAGCATAAACATTCACCTTAAAAAGTTCCTCTTCGCTAAAAGAATCCGTAGAAAAATTTCCTGATTCCTCTTTCAGGTTTTTTTGAATGTTTTCCGTGCTTTTATCCACGATTGCGACCAACTGTGCATTGGGATTTTTCAAAAGATTCCCCGTATGGGTTTTCCCCATAAAACCAAAACCAACCACCACAACTTTAATCATTTAATCAACTCCTTTCACTTTCATTTTTAATGTATATACAGAAGTTCGTGCAGTCACAAACAGGGTTTTCCTCTTTTTGCCGCCAAAACAAATATTGGCCGGACTTTCAGGAAATTCGATTTCCTGAACCAGCTCACCTTCCTGAGAATAGACCCAAACTTTTCCCATGGTGAGATAAACATTTCCTTTATTGTCGATGGTCATCCCATCGGATCCGTGGGGCGCAAAAAATGTTTTGTTGGCCAGCGAACCATCGGGTTGAATGTCGTACTTCCAGATTTTCTTGTCGCCGATGTCGGCCACGTAAAGGATTTTTCCGTCGGGCGTTCCGATTAATCCGTTGGGTTGAACAAAATCGTCAATCTCCCGGGTAATTTCTCCTTCCGGATTCAGGTAGTAAACTCCCTTAACGTCCTGTTCCTGGGTTCTTCCTTCATCCCACCATTTGCGGCGATAGTAAGGATCAGTAAAATAAATGCCGCCATTGGGTGCAATCCACAGGTCGTTAGGTGCATTCAGCAGTTTTCCGTCATACCCCTCGTGAATGAGGTGAAACTTTTTGTTTTCGTCGAACCAACCAAGCTGGTTATATAAATCGGCACAGGTTACCAGTTGTTCTTTATCATTAAAATACATACCGTTTGAGCGGTGTGTGCCTTCCAGCCACAGCGAAATGCCTTCATTTTCATCCCAGACATAAATGCGGTCGTTGGGCTGGTCGGTAAAATAAACTTTCCCATCGGGCGCTACTGCCGGACCTTCTGTAAAAGCAAACCCGGTTCCTGGTTTTTCAATTTCGGCATTTCCGGCTACAATTTTGCTTTTCTGAGAAAAGACTGAAAAAGAAATCAACAAGAAAAAAGCAATACTTATTATATTCATTTTTAATTATTTATAAATTATCTCGCTGGCAACGTAGTTTTATAAACGCTGTCAAGTCTAAAGACGTTGACAGGTTAGGCAATGCAGACTTGACAGCGTCCGCAATTACCGGACCTGTCAACGTCGGACAAATATGAATTATAAAAACTAATAAACTAAACTACATTGTATTTTATTTCAAAAAATTCTTATGATGGCCGTTTGTATCCGTCCCTGTATTTTCGGGCCAGCAATTCAGTTGCAGCCGGATTACCTTTGATCGTTTCAGAAGCAGCATCCCATTTTATTTCGCTGCCGGTGTAAAAAGCAGCCGTAGCCAGTTGCACAGTTGTTGTTGATTTCCAGGCATCTTCCGTAGTGCAGCTCAGCAATTTCTTGTCCTTTGCTTTTACCGCATTTATAAAATCGGCCACATGCTTTTCCTGCATATCCGGCGTGGGAATATCCATCTCCTGCTGACTTTGGTTTCTTCCGGCAGGCATTAAAATCAGTTTGTTGTCGGAAGCAAAAAGGGTGGCTTTTTCGCCGTAAAAGAAAACGCCGTTGTTAAACTGCGGATTCAAATCGCCGCTGCCCCAAAGCCGGTGTTGCCAGATTACCGGGCATTCAGCAAAATGCATGGTGGCATTCAGGGTGTCGGGTGTTGTAATTTTTCCTTTTAGAATTTCCAGTTCTCCATTGGTTTGAAACGACTCCGGAATTTCCATTTCCATGATGGTGCGGATGATGTCGATGTGGTGAATGCCCCAGTCAACCAGGTGCCCGTTTCCGTATTCCTTTTCCAGTCGCCAGGCTTTGTGCCCAATACTTGGCCGGTAAGGCAATTTGGGCGCCGGTCCGCACCAGGTATCCCAGTCGAGTGATGCAGGAGGCTCCTGAATGGTGATATCGCCCGGGATAGGATTGTAATGAATTTGAGCGCCAATTTGGTGGATTTTTCCCGTGGTTCCATCCTGAATCAGCTCTTTTGCTTTTTGAAACGCCGCACTTTGCCGCCGCTGAAAACCAATTTGCACAATATTGCCGGCCTTTTCAACTGCTTTTCTCATGGCTTTACCTTCTTCCACATCGTAAGCCAGTGGTTTTTCACAGAAAATATCCAGACCTTTTTCGCAAGCTGCCACAAACTGAAGTGCGTGCCATTGCGGTGGAGTTCCGATTATCACCGCTTCCAGTCCTTTCATGTCGAGCAATTCACGGTAATCTTTAAATTCCTTGGGCCGATTTCCCTGAAGTGTTTCCAGTTCAGTGGCGCTGCTTTTCAGATGTTCGGTATCCACATCGCAAACAGCGGTAAGCTCAACCCCACCCAATTTAAGGGCAGCCTTAGCCACCACCATTCCATACCACCCTGCTCCAATCAACCCGATTTTAATCTTACGGTTTTGGGCAAAGGCAGGCAGGTGAAAAGCCGTTACCATTCCGGCTGTTCCCAAAGTTGTTTTTTGAATGAATAATCTCCTGTCCATATTTTTCAGTTTTAATTTCGCTTAAAATAACAAAATTTTACGCGAAGTAGATTGAATTGGAACCGGATGAAATAAAAAATATTATACGATGTAATGATTTTTTTCCCTCTGCGTCTTAACTTTGACAACCTGCTAAAAAAGCAGAGAAAACAGCAAAACGAATGGTTGACAGTGATTTCAAAACAAGGGTTCTGCCTGTAAGCAAAAAGTTGCTCCGGTTTGCGGTGCGCTTCCTGAAAGACGAGGACGAAGCCAAAGATGTGGTTCAGGATGTATTCCTGAAGCTCTGGCAAAAAAAGGAAGAGCTGGACGAAATTGAAAACATGGAGGCTTTTGCCATGCGGATGACACGAAACCGCTGCCTCGACATTTTGCGGGCAAATAAGGTAGTACCCATCGATGCAGATATCGACCGAAAGATGAAGCAGGAAACCATTGATGTTCATTCACAAATTGAGTTAAGCGAAGCTGCCGGTCAGGTAAAAACACTGATTGAACAACTGCCCGACCTTCAGCAAAAAGTGATGCACTTACGCGATATAGAACAACTGGAATACGAGGAAATTGCCGAACGTACCGGATTACAGGTCAATGCCATTAGAGTGAACCTGTCAAGGGCAAGAAAAAAAGTACGTGATGAGTTTTTAAAATTAAATTCAGATGGAAACGAAAAAAGTAAAACAATTGCTGCAACGCTATTTTAACGGCGAAAGTACTTTAACCGAAGAAAAGCTTCTGGAAAGTTACTTTCAGTCGGGCGCTGTAGTTGATGATTTAAAGGAATATACCGGATTTTTTGGCGGAATCTCAGAACTTGCCGAACCAGGCAGAGATGAGGAACTGGAAGGGGAAATCATGAATTTTATCCTTAAAAATGAGCTGAAGGAAAAACCAAAAACCCGCTGGATCTGGCAAACGGTAACCGGAATTGCAGCATCCATAATTATTGTGATTGGAGGCATTCTTTTCTACCAGCATGAAAACGATACGGTTAAAGATACGTTCGACAACCCGGAAGTGGCGTATGCCTATGCCGAGCAAACCCTCGGTTATATTTCCGCAAAATACAATAAAGGGCTGTCGGCACTGGCAAACTTCGACAAGCTTGAAACAGCCACAGAACCTTTACAAAAAGGAGTGAAACCGGTAAATGAATACATGAGAAAAATTGAAAAAATGAGCGGTGAATAGTGAGAAGTCGCAGTGAGCAGTCACAGTGGACAGTTTGGATAAGGGAATTAAAAATAAAATAAGAAGTAGTGTTAAAAATAAAACTTAAAATTTAAAAAAGAAATACCATGAAACGATTGATCTTAATGCTTGCAGTTGTGCTGCCGATGGCAGTGCTTGCACAAAAAACACCTGTTGACAGATTGTTTGAAAAATATGCCAACAAAGAGGGATTTACTACCGTGAATATTTCGGGAAAACTGTTGGGATTTGCCAGTAAAGTGGAAACCGGCGACGAAGCCACCGGCGAAATGCTTTCGAAACTGAATGGAATACGGATTCTGACCGTTGACAATAAAGAACTAACCGGAAAACTGGACTTTTACAAAGAGCTGGAACAGGATGGATTTTTCAAAAATAACGAATACGAAGTGCTTATGGAAGTGACCGAAGCCGACGAAGTAGTGCGGTTCCTGGCCAAAGATGGCGGAAACGGGAAGTTTTCGGACCTGATTCTGGTGGTTGGCGGCGACGACAATACGCTGATTAGCATCCAGGGAATTATTGACCCCGAAAACATCGGGAAAATTACCAAATCGCTCGACATTGATGTTGGCGGGGATAACCGGTTCTGATAAAGGAATTAATAGTCAAAAGGCTTTAAATGCCCCGGGGAACGGAAAATCAATACCATTTTTACCGTTCCCCTTTTTTATTTGTGTTTGGCCACATTCACAAATCTTTTTTAATTTTATCGGCAATAACGAATAAATAAGAAAATGCCGAAAAACCCAATTTTTGGAAAACACCAGATCGCGCCCGGAGAGCACCATTTTTTTTCAGACGTAAATTTTTTGATAGGCGTTAAGCGGGAAAAAGAGGGATGGATTTTACTGAATATAGAAAATCCGGCTGCAGAAAGACCAGAAGATACAGATTTTTCAGAAGGAGAATATTTTCAAACCGGAAAATCAAATTCATTTTTTATTGCTCCTGCATTCCCCGAAAAACCACTTGTTTTTAAAGGAAGCAAACTTCATGTTTCACCCGGTCAGAAACTGGCTTTCTTTTTAAAAATTCCGCTGGCTGTTCAGGTTTATTTTTCGAAAATCCAACCCGAAAACCTGTTAAAAGAATTTCCGGTGCGACGGCTTTCCGACACCTGGTTTGGTGAACCTTTCAGCGGCGAACCTGCTTTTTCATTGGGAAGTGATTTTTCCTTGACGATGGAAAAAATTGAACCTGCTGTATTTGAAACCATTTGCCCCATTTCCATTTACAACAATTCACCCGGAGTGCTTGAAGTTGAACGGCTGATTATCCGGGTTGAAAACCTGGCCATTTACCGAAACGAAGGAAAACTGATAACCAGCCAGGTGGCTATTGAATACAAAGGGAAAGATTCAATCAGTTCGGCCAGTTACCATTATTCAAAAAACATTCATGGCGAAAAAGCCGAAATTCTGCTAAAACCAAGAGCTGAAAGTTCGAAAAACCTGCTGAAAATTAATTTTCATTTTATTAAAAACTTATACAAATCAGAAGGATGAATATCAATTGGTCTGAATATCTGAATGCGGAAACCTTTGAAAAAGTATTAAGAGTATTGATTATTCTGGCAATTGGAATTGCCGTTATTTATTTTATTGCTTTTCTGGTTAAAAAGGTGTTGCCTAAAAAATGGTCCGGTCAGCGGAAAATGATTATAAACCGGGCCATCCAGTACACCGGTTTTGTCATCCTGTTTTTTATTGTAATTTCAGAATTAAAAATAAACCTGGCTCCTGTTTTCGGAGCTGCCGGTGTTATTGGTCTGGTGGTGGGAATTGCCTCGCAAACCAGCATCGGAAATATCATCAGCGGGTTTTTCCTGGTTTCTGAAAAATCGTTCGAAATTGGCGATATCATCAGGATTGGGGACAAAACCGGCACAGTTTACAGCATCGATTTATTGTCTATAAAAATCAGGACTTTCGATAACCTGTTGATACGCATTCCCAATCAAACCGTTATCAGTACCGAACTTATCAATGTTACCCGTTTTCCCATCCGAAGGATGGATGTGATTGTGAGTGTGGCTTATAAAGAAGATTTGGGGAAAGTAAAAAGTATTTTGGAAGAGGTTGCCAGGCAAAATCCGCTTTGCCTGGACGAACCGGAACCCATAATTATTTTCCAGGCATTTGGCGCCAGTGGTATCGATATTCAATTGGGTGTCTGGACAGAACGGGCAAACTATTTAAAAGTAAAAAATTCTGTTTTCCAGGAAATTAAAGATGCCTTTAACCGCGAAGGAATTGAAATTCCGTTCCCGCATATTAGCCTTTACACAGGAGAAGAAACGAAGCCAATGCCGGTTTCGGTGAAAAAGTAGGAAGAGGGAAGTTGGATGACGGAAGACTGAGGACCGGTGATTAGGAAAGCAGAAAAATGGAATAGGACTGTCACAGCGGGCAGTAGGCAAAAAAAAGCAGCTGGCAACTCCAAACGGTTGCCAACTGCCTGTTGCTTTTTGCCAACTTTCTTACTTCAATCCTTTTTTCTCCAGGTATGGTTCAATGGAAGGTTCTTTTCCACGGAAATTTGTATAAACCGTCATTCCATCATCTGCACCGCATTTTTCAAGTAGTGTTCTGAATTTGGCTGCCACTTCAGGGTTGAAAATATCACCGGTTTCCTTAAACGCATAAAATGCATCTGTATCGAGCACGCCGGCCCAGTAATACACATAGTAACCTGCTGAATATCCTCCGCTAAAAATATGCGAAAAATAGGTACTGCGGTAACGTGGAAGAATTTCATCGATTAATCCGATTCCATCCAGCGAAGCTTTTTCAAACTCCCGCACGTCATTAATGTCCGGATTCTCAGTGGTGTGGTAATCCATATCGAGCAGTGCCGCAGCCACAAATTCACCGGTTTCAAATCCCTGGTTGAAGGTGCCGCTCTTTTCCAGTTTTTCTATCAGCTCATCAGGAATGGGTTCGCCGGTTTGGAAATGCCGCGCATACACTTTCAGCACTTCGGGTTCAGCAGCCCAATGTTCCATAATTTGCGAAGGTAATTCCACAAAGTCGCGCGGTACACTTCCGGCTGTGCGGTCGTATGGACCATCAGCAAACAAGCCATGCAAAGCGTGTCCGAATTCATGGAAGAAAGTGGAAACTTCGTCGAAACTGAGCAATGCCGGGGTATCGCCAGACGGACGGGTAAAATTCATTACGATGGAACCGATGCGCGGAATACGTTCTCCGTTACGGTAACTTGCACTTCTAAAAGCGGTTGACCAAGCACCTACCCTTTTCCCGTCGCGCGGATGGAAATCCATGTACATCACGCCCAGTCTCGAACCGTCGGCCTCCAGCACTTCATAAACTTCTGCTTCTTCATGGTATGTAGGCCAGTCGCGCGGTTCAAGTTTCAAACCATACAATTTTTCCACCACGTAAAACAATCCATTTTTGGCATTGTCGAGGCTGAAATAGGGTTTGATTTCTGCTTCGTCGAGGTCGAATTTTTGTTTGCGCAGTTTTTCGGCATAATACCACCAATCCCAGGAAGCCAGTTTAAAATTGCCCCCTTCTTTGTCAATAATGGCCTGCATTTCTTTGGCATCGTGTTTGGCCATTTCCATGGCCGGCGTCCACAATTGCATCAGAAATTCATAAACAGCTTCCGGAGTTTTGGCCATGTTCACATCAATAATGTATTCTGCATGGTTATTAAATCCTAGCAATTCAGCGCGTTCGTCACGCAGTTTTACGATTTTTTTGATGATTTCCTTGTTGTCGTGTTCATTGTCGTTGTCGCCGCGCATAAAATAGCCACGGTACAGTTTTTCACGCAAATCGCGGTTTTCGGCATATTGAAGGAAGGGCAGCATACTTGGTTTTGCCAGGGTGAAAACCCATTTGCCTTCTTCGCCGGCAGCTTTTGCATCGTCGGCAGCACGCGCAATTACATCATCCGGTAATCCGGCCAAATCTTCCTCATTGTCAATTACCAGTTTAAAATTGCGGTTGGTTTCAGCCAGCAAATTTTCACCAAACTGAAGGCTAAGTTTCGACAATTCTTCGTTCAATTCACGAAGTTTTGCCTGGTCTTCGTTCGAAAGATTCGCACCTCCACGAACAAAATCTTCGTAATATTTTTCGGTGGCACGCATTTGTTCTTTGTCAAGCCCCAGTTCGTTGCGCCGTTCGTAAACACTTTTGATTTTTTCGAAGAGTTTCGGATTCAAT